>JBAXUR010000184.1:0-4788 GCA_037129595.1 Methylococcaceae bacterium
TATTTAGGCGCTAAATAACAGCCCATTATTTTGAGGGAGCGGGAACAGATTTTTTAACAGATTTTTTATGCTTGAATAATTATTTAAGATAAGGTAGTTTATCAGACTACCTTTTTACTACCTAATGGACGAGAGATGAAAACCGCAAACACAACACCAACGTCCATACATCAAAAAAATGTCCCACTTTCTATTAAGTTGGGAGCGGAACAAAAAGACTCACTTGCCAAGATAGCAAAGAAAAAAGAACGATCTGTGCATTTTCTTTTATGCCAAGCGGTAAAGGAGTTCATTGACAAAGAAAATGCCAAATCCGATTTTTACGAAACCGCAAAAAACGCAGGTGAACACTACAGAAAAACAGGACTGCACACGACACACGAAGAAATGAGGGCATGGGCTAATAGTTTGGGAGGCAATAATGAACTAACGCCGCCAATATGCCACAAATAATTTATTCGGAGCAGGCAAATCGTGACATTGTGCGGTTTGTAGAATTTATGCAAGAAATTGAACCGAGCCTTAAACAGCGGGTTATTTCTACAATCTTTGACGGCATCGAAATTTTGCAGAAGTTCCCTCGAATTGCAAAACCATCGCAGGATGAAAAATATAAGCACATGCGAGAGCTGTTTATTGCTTTTGGTGGGGCAGGATATGTCGTTTTATACGAGTATCACGAAGAAAATAACATTGTTTTGATTAACTCAATTCGCCATACACTAGAGGCAGGCTACAAATTAGAGTAGTTCGCTCAATGCGTGACTCACATTTGCGATCGCTTATAAAGCCAGTGAAACTTTGGAGTCTTTTAGTGATAGCGAAAATAAGATTCTGGTAATCGGTGATGGCTCTTGGAGACCTAACTACGGATATGGCTCAATGGTTATCAAAGATGTAACAATCAAAACCAAATCAGGTGCTCCCGTTCCGCCTGTTCCGGTTTCTGTATCTTTACCTTTACCTTTACCTTTACCTTTACCTTTACCTTTAGCTTCTGCTTTCCGGGTGTTGGGTTCAACGCGTAAGGTGCAATCCATAGATACTGCACTGTATTGCGCTCTACATGCTTTATGGAATAAGCCGGTAAAAAAAATACTTTAACCACGAAGAACATATTAAATACTCACTAAATATTGGAGAATAAATGATGACAATGGACGATAGAGACGGCTTAATTTGGCAGGATGGCACATGGGTTGATTGGCGTGAAGCGAAAATCCATGTATTAACGCATACCTTGCATTATGGCTTGGGCGTGTTTGAAGGCGTAAGAGCTTATCACGCCGAAAAAGGCACCGCGATTTTTAGAATGCAAGACCATACCGATCGGCTGTTCCGTTCCGCGCATATCATGAATATGCCGATGCCGTTTACCAAGGATGAGATCAATCAGGTGCATCGTGATGCCGTTGCCAAAAACAATCTGGACAGCGCCTATATTCGCAGCATGTGTTTTTTCGGCTCCGAAGGTATGGGTCTGCGTGCCGACAATCTTAAGGTTCATGTCATGGCGGCGGCCTGGTCGTGGGGTGCTTATCTGGGCGCTGACAGCATAGAGCATGGCATTCGTATTCGCACGTCTTCTTATGTGCGTAATCATCACAACAGCACCATGTGCAAAGCCAAAGCCAACGGTAATTACATCAATTCCATTCTGGCTCTGCAAGAAGCCTTGTCGAATGGTTACGATGAAGCGTTAATGCTGGATCACGAAGGTTTTGCGGCAGAAGGCAGCGCAGAAAATTTGTTTATCGTGCGCAATGGCAAGATTTACACACCGGAAACCACCTCGGCACTGGAAGGCATTACCCGTGATACCGTTATGACCATTGCCCGCGAACAAGGTTATGAGGTGATTGAAAAACGCATTACCCGCGATGAAATTTATGTCGCCGATGAAGCGTTCTTTACCGGTTCTGCGGCTGAAGTGACGCCAATCAGAGAGCTGGATAACCGTAAAATAGGCTGCGGCAGTCGCGGCGAGATAACCGAAAAGTTGCAGTCACTTTATTTTGATTATGTCCATGGACGCCGCGACGACCATGCCGAGTGGTTGACTTACGTTAATTAATTATTTTTCCACGAAAAGCACGAAAGCCACGAAAAATACAAAACAAATGAGACCCTTGTATTGCACAGCCATTCCACGATGCCGGTCGGGGTTTGCAACCCCGACCGAAACGTTTGACAGCTTTAATGGCTTTCAAAACGTGAGTAACGGGGTTGCAAACCCCGTCACGCTTCATTCGTTGAGGTTTACCATGTTGTTGAGTTTTTTCGTGGATGCACTGATTTTTTCAGGATTAAGACTTTGAAATCACCCCGCATTTTGGTCGTCGGACCATCATGGGTAGGCGATATGGTGATGGCGCAAAGCCTTTTTATCACGTTAAAAAATGCCCGGCCAGATTGTCAAATTGATGTTCTGGCGCCGTCATGGTCATTGGCCTTGCTGGAAAGAATGCCGCAAGTTGCAAAAGCTATCGCCATGCCTTTAGGTCATGGTCAGTTTGGTTTGCTGGACAGAATTAAGCTGGGTAGAAAATTACGGTCAGAAGCTTACGATCAGGCAATCGTCTTGCCAAATTCCTGGAAATCGGCATTAATTCCTTATTTTGCCGATATTCCTGTTCGTACCGGTTATATTGGTGAATGTCGCTGGGGTTTGCTTAACGATGCCAGAAAACTGGATAAAAGCTTATTGACCATGACCGTCCAGCGCTTTGTCGCCTTAGGCTTGCCTGGCACCGCACAGTTACCGCCTGAGTATCCGATTCCTGCTCTCGTCATTAACCGTCATCAGCAACAGGCGGTTATTGAAAAATTCAAATTAAGCAGTCATTTTGTAGGTCGGGTTAGCGATAGCGTAACCCGACAAAACCCAGCGACTGATGTTGGGTTACGCTCCGCTAACCCAAGCTACAAGTCATCAACAAAGATATTAGCCTTATGTCCCGGCGCAGAATACGGCGAGGCAAAACGCTGGCCGGCCAGCCATTATGCACAAGTGGCGCGAGATAAAATTGCGGACGGTTGGCAGGTTTGGCTATTCGGTTCTGATAAAGATAAAGCAACCGCTGAACAAATTAACAGCAAAGTTTCCGGACAGTGTCTTGATTTTACGGGCCGAACTTCCTTGGCTGAAGCGGTGGATTTATTGTCACTGGTTAATGCCGTAGTCACCAACGATTCCGGTTTGATGCATGTTGCCGCCGCCTTGGACAAAAAAATCATCGCCCTTTATGGCTCATCCGATCCCGGTTTTACGCCGCCACTTAATGCCAAGGCTCACGTCATTTCTTTACATCTGGATTGCTCACCCTGTTTTAAACGTGAATGTCCCTTGGGTCATACCCGCTGTTTGACGGAGATAAAACCGGAACAAGTGCTTGATGTTATTTAACAAACGTAAGGTTAATTTTTGAAAATCGCCATCGTTAAACTCTCGGCTTTGGGTGATATTGTTCATGCCATGGTTGCGCTTCAGTTTATTAAAGCCTCTTTTCCGGCTATTCAAATTGACTGGATTGTTGAAGAACGTTTTGCCGACGTTTTAAAAAATAATCCGGATATCAATAATATCTTAACGGTTAACCTGAAAGTATTAAAAACCAATAAGGCCGGTATTTTTCAGCAGATTAAAGCCATTCGCAACTATGCCTAAAATAACTATGACTTGGTTATTGATGCGCAAGGACTGATTAAATCGGCGGTTATCGCCAAGTTGCTTGGCAAGCGTCTCGCCGGGTTTGATGCGGATTCAATCCGCGAAAAAGCCGCCTCTTGGTTTTATGATGTCAAAGTAGCTAGTGCGTTTGACGACAATACCATTGATAGAAATGCGCTGGTTTTAGCCAGTCCATTAGGCATCACTATAACCACCGAGCAAATTCTTAACAAAAAACCGTTCCTGTTTTTTGCCAATGAAGACCCGCAAATTTACCCTTTTTTGCAAAATAACCGGAAAAATATTGTTCTGGTGATCGGCTCAACCTGGGACAGCAGAAACTATCCGGCGGATAAGTTTGTAAAAATAGCACAGGCGTTACAGCAAAACTGTTTGGTTATTTGGGGCAGTGAGCAAGAACGGGAAAAAGCCGACTGGATGGCCGCGCAATCCACCACGATACAAGTCATGCCCCGACTGGATTTAAACAGCTTAAAAGCGCTGATTGCCCATTCCGATTTGTTGATTGGCAATGATACCGGCCCGACTCATCTTGCCTGGGGATTAAACAAACCCTCCATTACCCTTTTTGGTCCGACACCTGTTAGCCGTGTTTACCAGACCGACATCAACAAAATCGTTAAATCGGCTTCCATTGTCAATCCGTTTAAACTGAATAAACAGGATTATTCAATTAATGAGATTGATGAAAACGAGATCATTGACCTGGCAAAAGCTTTGTTGAACTGAATTTGATTTCCGGTCGGGTAGGGCGTGCTTTTTATGCCTTTTACTTGGGAATCAGGGTAATCGTAATCTGGCGTTGAAAGAAGAAATCGCAGGCTGTTCGTCATTCGAATTTGACTGTGGAATCAGTTGGCACTTGAATCATTCTAAGACTCTGAATTTAGTGTTGAAATTGGTTTATACGAAAGTAGATCGTGGCAATGACTGATGACGACAGATAGGTAAAGGTCATTGAGAGATCGATAATCTTTGTGCGTTGTTTATATATGTAATAACGTGAATAGGTTTTGGCATACTAAAACAATTTATTTTTAGTTAGGTTCTGTTGACGTTTCACCTCAACCATAAAAGCACCGAGGAAAATGACAGCA
>JBAXUR010000185.1:0-4788 GCA_037129595.1 Methylococcaceae bacterium
TTCAACAAGCAATGCAACTCACTATTATCATAACAGCTAAAGTACAACTAACAAGTCTGGAATTATTCTCGTTGTTTAATATTTACATTAAAACCCGATAAAGCCCATTTTGAAAATGGGCTAACCGAACTATTAAAGGGGGTTCAAATCACGCTCATGTAACTCCATGTTAATAATTTTAAGCGTGGCCAAAACACCAGAAAAAACCTGATTAGAATGCACCGCCCGGGTTTTTCGCAATTCATTGCCGCAAGACCAAGTGATTACACACTCTGTTAAGGCGTTGGTATGTCCGCCTCTGGGAATTCTTACTTCGTAATCAACCAAGGCCGGCAAATTATAATTGTGCAATGTCATCACCTTGTTAATGGCATCTATAAAGGCATCAAATCCACCATTACCAGAACCAGAAGCAATATGTTTGGCACCCTTAACATTAACCCGAATACTGGCCGTTGACTCTAAATCAAGACCACTGGTAATAGAACAGTTCAACAATTTTATATGCTGGTAACTCTTGCTTTCCAGCACATCGGCAATAATAAAGGGCAAGTCATCAGTGGTGATAGTTTGTTTTGAATCACCTAGGCTAACAATACGTTCCAGTACTTTTTTCTGATTTTCTTCTGATAGATCAAGTTCTAAGAGTTCCAGATTTTTTTTCAATGACGCTTTGCCACTCATTTTACCTAAAGCATAACTTCGGGTACGAGAAAAACGTTCAGGGCCTAACTTGGTTTTATATAAGCCGCCCTTTTGATCGCCATCCGCATGAATCCCGGCAGTTTGTGTAAAAACATCAGCACCAATAATGGGGGCATTAGCCGCAACCCGTTTTCCGGAAAAATTTTCAACCATGTTGCTAACACGTACAATATGACTCTCATCAATAGCGAGCTGCATATTCATTTTATCGCGCAGTACCACGGCGACTTCAGCAAGTGAAGCATTACCCGCCCGCTCACCCAGGCAATTAACGGTGCAATGAATCGATCTTACCCCGGCACGAACAGCCGCCATAACATTGGCCGTTGCCAGTCCATAATCATTATGGGGATGAAAATCAAATTGCAGCTCAGGATAACGAACACACATATCACTCAGGTTTTTTAAAACCTCATCAGGCGACAAGACACCAAGGGTATCTGGCAACATAAAATGTTTGATGCCAGAATAACGCAAGTTATCCATTAAAGCGTAAACATAATCTGGACTGTCTTGATAGCCGTTTGACCAATCCTCCAGATAAACATTAACCTTTAGGCCTTTTTCCAGCGCGTAATTAACCGTTTGCAAAATATCGTCGGTATGCTGAGCCAGCGTCTTTCCCAACTGTTCACGGCAATGTTTT
This sequence comes from Methylococcaceae bacterium, assembly GCA_037129595.1. Classification (GTDB taxonomy): domain Bacteria; phylum Pseudomonadota; class Gammaproteobacteria; order Methylococcales; family Methylomonadaceae; genus Methylobacter_C. Next base: position 1,352 of record JBAXUR010000185.1, read on the forward strand.
TCGCTACCTTTGGTGAGTAAATTAATAACCTCACCGCCCGTTTCCCTTATCCAATCCACGCTTTTGGTATGATCAACAAAGCCCAGCACTTCAACGCAGCCGTTGAAACCTTCCTGTTTTGCCCATTGGTTAATGTTGGTGACGGCCTCTTTTTCACCTTCAGAGACCCGCGCAGAAGCGACCTCAATCCGGTCAACCCGAAGTGACTGCAACAACGCTTTCGCAATATTAACTTTTTCCGTGGGCGTAAAAGAAACACCCTGGGTTTGTTCACCATCACGCAAGGTGGTGTCCATCAATTGTATGGTTCTGGAATCTGTGGGCATAGTTAGTGACTGTGGTTTTTCATGATTGATTTTTAGTGGCTAAGGATATTTTCGCGTGACAACGAAACCCACTGCATAGGTGATTAATATGATGGGATTCCAGTTTTGTCGCTACCCATTCCAAACACTAATTGCGGCTCGACTATGAAATAATTCTCCAACCAGTATGCATATTATCCTTGTCATAAACCCACTTTTCAGCTTCTTCATTTATTGGTTTAAGATGTTCCCGGATCTTTTTGCTGGCATCTTTCAATCCATCATATTCTACTTGCGCTGATGGGTGTGGCATAGCTATCCATTTTAAAGACTTATCATTTATTATCTGCTTTCTGATACAGCTAATAAATACTGATTGTGCGGTGTTACCCAGTAAGACGATGATATGGGGAGATAAACCAAATAACTCGTCAGTAGAGTTAAAATACTTGATTACATCATTCATGTTATTTATGACATACTCAGAAACAGCATTTGAACCTGATTCTGAACCACCCTGAGTTGCCTTCAAATCCATAAATCTAAAATTATCAAATACATTCTCTGTATTTTTATCATTTATACCGTTTAGAATGATTTCACATCGTCTAAAAAACGGTTTATTTTTGTGATACTTGTTTTTTGCTCCCGCAGTTCTAAACCAATCTCCCATATCTAAAATCCCGCTATTGGGCGGATCTATAGTAGGTTCAGACGCAACAAAAAGTACTCTTTCTACTGCTTTATTCCATTTATTAATATCGAAAGGTGTAAATCTCCAGCTATCCATTTTTACCTCAGTATAACTTAAAAGCTAAGCATAAGCGGGGATAAACCTAGTAAATCCCCGCTTACCAATCTAAAATCCTTAAGCCCAAAGCCAAGGATAAGTTTGTTTATGTTGCTTTTCATACTCGGTGATCTTATCGACATGCTTCAAGGTCAAGCCTATGTCATCTAACCCACTTATTAGATTGCTTTTACGAAACGGATCTATATCAAAGGTAAAGCCATTGCCAGCCGGTGTAATAACCTGCTGATTTTCTAGATCAACAACAAAACACACACCTTCATAACCGCTAATTTCCGCCATCAGCTTATCTAACTGATCTTTATTGACTTTTATCGCCAAGATACCGTTTTTAAAACAATTATTATAAAAGATATCGGCATAGCTGGTAGATATGATGGTATTAAAACCATAATCGGCAATCGCCCAAGGCGCATGCTCGCGGGAAGATCCACAGCCAAAATTATCACCGGCTACCAAAATTTTGGCACCTTTGAAGGCGGGCTTGTTCAGCTCAAACTCGACGTTATCAGAGCCATCATCATTAAAGCGCCAATCATGGAATAGATGTACACCAAAACCACTACGCTCAACTCTTTTTAAAAACTGCTTGGGAATAATTTGATCAGTATCAACATTACTTCGATCCATCAAAGCAGCAATACTCTCATGTTTTTTATACGGTTCCATAATTTTTCCGGTTTGCCTGTGTGTTAAAGGTTGCGAATATCAACAAAGTGACCCGCTGCGGCTGCTGCGGCTGCCATTGCAGGTGAAACAAGGTGTGTTCGACCACCTTTACCCTGCCGTCCTTCAAAATTACGGTTTGAAGTGGATGCACTACGTTGACCCTTGGTCAGTTCATCACCATTCATCGCCAGACACATTGAGCATCCTGGATCACGCCATTCCCAACCCGCATCAATAAAAATTTTGTCCAAACCTTCTTCTTCAGCTTGGTTTTTGACATGATAAGAACCTGGCACTGCAATCGCCGTAACTCCTTTGGCAACTTTTGTGCCTTTAGTTACTTCGGCAGCAATTCTAAAATCTTCTATACGGCCATTGGTGCAAGAACCAATAAAAACAAGATCAATAGCAATGTCAGTTATTTTTGTATTGGCAGTCAAGCCCATATAAGCCAGTGCACCTTCACACGCTTTGCGTTTGATTTCATCATCAAAACTTTCAGGTGCAGGAACAACGCCATCAACACCGACAACCTGTTCGGGAGAAGTTCCCCAAGAAACCTGCGGGGCAATATCAGCAGCATCAAGTGTAACCGTTGCGTCAAATACCGCACCTTCATCGCTGGGCAACGTTTTCCAATAAGACAATGCTTGATCCCAATATTGACCGGAAGGAGCAAATTCGCGGCCCTTGAGATATTCGTAAGTTTTCTCGTCCGGTGCGACCAATCCGGCTCTGGCTCCCGCTTCAATAGCCATATTACACAGCGTCATCCGACCTTCCATAGAAAGATCCCTGATTGCCGAGCCTGTGTATTCAATCACATAACCTGTACCGCCCGCCGTACCAATTTTGCCGGTAATCGCCAAGGCAATATCCTTGGCTGAAGCGTATTTGGATAACTTGCCATTAACCACCACCTGCATGGTTTTCGATTTTTTCTGAGGCAACGTCTGGGTTGCCATCACATGTTCAACTTCAGAAGTACCGATACCAAATGCAAGTGCACCAAAGGCACCATGAGTCGCTGTGTGACTATCACCACAAACGACGACCATACCCGGATGAACAAAACCATGCTCAGGAACCACAACATGAATTACACCGTTGTTCGGATTTTTCATGTCATATAAATTCAACCCGTTTTCAAGGCAGTTTTCAGCCATGGTTTCAATTTGTTTCTTGGCTATCGGATCGGCAATCGGCAGGTCGCGATTTTTAGTAGGTACACAGTGATCCATCGTAGCCAATATGCTATGCGGATTGCGCACTTTCCGTCCAGACAGTCTCAGACCTTCAAAAGCCTGTGGACTGGTAACCTCATGCATAAGATGGCGATCAACATAAATTAAAGGAGCTTGGCCAGCTTCATCAACCACAAGATGGCTGTCCAAAATCTTTTCGTACATGGTCTTTTTCATAGCGTATTCCAAAGCTTACATACAGACTCTTTATTGAGTGTATGGCGTGTTACAGGATCAATCAGACAAGCATATTAAAATTATGCGTAATTGGTTATTATCCCCCAGAATAGGCCTGGTTTGCAATTCAGGGTTAGTCAGTTTAGCAATATAGCTATTTTTTCCTGGGGAATATGACCTGTTATTTAATGATAATTCATTTCTATTTTTCAGGTTATCAGGCAAAAAAAA
>JBAXUR010000186.1:0-4729 GCA_037129595.1 Methylococcaceae bacterium
CAGAACTTATTTCCGCACGCGATGTACTGTGGCGAATTCGTTATGCGCTGCATCTATTAACTGACCGTGCAGAAGATCGACTTATTTTTGATTATCAACGTGAACTTGCCCAACAGTTTGGCTTCAGCACCGAATATCAACAGTACAATGAAGATGTTGAACAATTTATGCAGTTTTATTTTAAAACGGTGCAAGGACTTGAACGACTTAATGAAATGTTGCTGCAATTATTTAATGAACGATTTGTAACCGGCGATACCGCTTGCAAGATAACGACTATTAACGATAAATTTATCGCCATCAATGGTTATCTGCAAGCGGTAAACGAATCGTTATTTGAGCAACATCCACTGGCTTTACTGGAAGTTTTTTTGCTACTGCAATTAAATCCATCACTGCTAGGTATTAGGGCGACGACTATTCGTTTAATCCGGAGAAACCTGCATTTGATCGACACTGAGTTTCGGGAGAATAAAGCCGCCAACCACCTGTTTATAGAAATCTTTCGTAATCCGCATGGACTGACTAATGAGTTAAGACGCATGAATCGATACGGCGTATTAGCGGCCTATTTGCCCAGCTTTGCCAACATCGTTGCCCGGATGCAATATGACTTGTTTCATATTTACACGGTAGATGAGCATACTTTATTTGTTATACGTAACTTACGTCGATTTGCACTGGAAGAGCACATAGATGAATTCCCTCTCTGCAATGCCGTTTTCCTGTTAATTGGTAAACCGGAAATTTTATTTATTGCGGCTCTTTTTCATGACATTGCCAAAGGCCGAAATGGCGACCATTCTGCCATAGGTGAAGACATCGCCCGACAATTTTGCCTTCAACACGACCTTACCGCACATGACACCAAATTAATCACTTGGCTGGTTAAGAGCCATTTGATTATGTCCATGACTGCACAGCGAAAAGACATTAGCGACCCGGATGTTATTCATGAGTTTGCTCGGACAGTCGGCAGTATTGAATACCTTAATCACTTATATTTATTAACCGTCGCTGATATCCGCGCAACCAACCCTGAACTTTGGAATGCCTGGAAAGATTCGTTACTTAAAGAACTCTATTTAGCCACTAAGCAAGCTTTGCATCAGGGACTTCAAAACCCGGCAGCACTTGCCGATAGGTTGCGGGAAAATAAACAGGACGCAAAAGAAGAACTTATTAAACACGGAATTTTGGAAGAAATAATTGATAACGCTTGGCAACATACCAATGATGATTATTTTTTGCGCTATTCAGCAGATGAAATCGCTTGGCACACGATAGCCATTGCTTCCTCCATAGAAGACGATCTGCCGTTGGTGTTACTGCGCCAGCAAACCCAGCACGGCAGCGCAGAAGTGTTTGTTTATACCAAAGACAAAGGGCCTATTTTTTCAATCAGCACCGCCACCCTTGACCAATTGGGACTGACCATTCTTGATGCCAGAATCATGACCACTCAGGACAACTATGTGCTTAACAGCTTTCAGGTACTTGAGCAGTCAGGAGAACCCATCAATGAACTATGCAGGGCATCTCATATTTGTTCATCGCTCCGCATTAATCTGTTACAAGGCGAAGTAAAAGGTCACATAAACATACATCGCCAATCAAAATCAAGACAAGCACTGCATTTCCCTATCCGTACCAGCATCAAGTTTCTGGCAGATCCCTTAAACCGGCATACCGCCATAGAACTTATCACCACTGACCACGCGGGGCTTTTATCGAAAATAGGCCGCGCTTTTATAAAACAGAAGGTTAATCTGCTTAGTGCAAAAATAACCACCATAGGCAGTCGCGCTGAAGATATGTTTTACATTACCGATCAACAGTTGCAACCCATTAACGACCTGGACAAACAAAACCTGATACGCGAGGAAATACTAAAAATGTTGGATGCTCAGGGATAACGGCTTGGTCACAGACAAAAATTAAAAAACATTCACCACGAAGAAAAGGCCTTGTGTCCTTGGTGCCGAATGATTCCGATCTATAATCGCGATGTAGGCGCCGCTCCCACCTTGGGAGCGGCGCCTACATCGCGACTAACGAAAACGTCGTGGACGAATTTATTTTTTCGGATTAATGGTGGCAACCGGCACCATGAATATGACCATGAGTCACTTCTTCTTCTGTGGCAGCCCTCACATCAATCACTTCGACATCAAAGGTTAAAGCAACCCCAGCTAAAGGATGATTACCGTCGATCGTCACATTTTCATCATCAATACTCACTACGGTGACTACGCCGTTACCGAAACTAACATCCGCATGAAACTGCATACCGACTTCAATGTCATCAACGCCTTCAAACATATCGCGTGAAATAACCTGAATCATATCTTCCATCAGTTCGCCATAGGCTTCTTCTGCCGCAATGCGCACATTGAACTTGTCACCGGCAACTTTGCCAACCATCGCTTTTTCCAGACCGGAAATAATATTGCCACTGCCCTGTAGAAAAACCAACGCCTCATCACCTATTGAACTATCAAGTACTTCGCCTTCATCATTAGTCAGGGTGTAGTGAATAGAAACAGCCGTATTGTCAGCAACTTGCATAGTAAAACCTTATTTGGTTAGTAAAAAACGGCTTATGATAACGATTTGCACAGCATTTGTCTGAAAAAATTAGCTTAACCCCAAAAGCCATTGCCTCGCTAATTTTTAATACCAATGCCTTTATGTAATAAAAACAGGCTAAACAGCGTCAAAACTCCTATAAATCCGCCCGTAATTAGATAGGCTAACTGAATATTAACATCCGTCACGCCTATTAATCCGTATCTAAAAGCATTAATCATATACAAAATGGGATTGCCCCTGGATACCGTTTGCCAAATACTGGGAAGCATCTCGACTGAATAAAAAACACCACCCAGATAACTCAATGGCGTTAATACAAAGTTGGGGATAATGGAAATATCGTCAAAACTTTCCGCAAGCACCGCATTAATAAAGCCGGCCAAAGCAAAGACTGTGGCCGTCAGCAACACGATGGATAAAGTGATCAGCACATTTTTAACGACGATATCTGCAAATAAAAGCGAGATTAACGCCACCACCAAGCCGACCAATAAGCCGCGAATAATGCCGCCACTGACATAGCCACCCAGAATCACCCAATTGGGTACCGGCGCAACCAGTAACTCTTCAATATTGCGCTGAAACTTGGTTGAATAAAAAGACGAGACTACATTGGCGTAAGAATGACTGATAACCGACATCAGAATAATGCCCGGAACGATATAATCCATGTAGCTTGCGCCATTAATGGTGCCAATGCGGCTGCCAATCAACTTACCAAAAATTAAAAAATATAGGGCTGTAGTAATCGCTGGCGGCAATAATGTTTGCGGCCAGATGCGGATAAACCGAAAAACTTCTTTGGTTATCAGCGTTTTTAAGGCAATGGAATAATTCATTATTCAGTCCCTGCGGGTTTTGATTCTACTAAATCCATGAATAATTGTTCCAGGCGATTACTCTTGTTTTTTAGACTGATGACTTTGATATTAAGTGCGCTTAACTGGCTGAACAATTGATTGAGCCCCATTTCTTTGGGAACAGCCACGTTGAGCACTTTATCGGTTACCCCTTCAATCTGATAACCTGCAAGCACCGGCACTTGACCCAAAGGCTCTGCGAGATCCAGAACAAAATGATCGACATGCAGCCTTGCCAGCAAACTGGCCATGTCCGAGTTTTCGACTATCAGTCCTTGGTCAATAATGGCGATATTACGGCACAGGCTTTCAGCTTCTTCCAGATAGTGCGTGGTTAAAATAATAGTCGTGCCCTGTTGATTAACCGCTTCCATCATTTTCCACATGGCCCGGCGAATTTCTATATCAACACCCGCCGTCGGCTCGTCAAGAATCAACAATTTGGGCGCGTGCACCATTGCACGAGCAATCATGACTCGGCGCTTCATACCGCCGGATAAACGCCTGGAAACCGTGTCACGCTTATCCCACAAATCCATTTGCTTAAGACAGTATTCAGTTCTTTGCAATGCAAGTTTACGGGGTAATCCGTAATAGCCAGCCTGATTAATGACAATGCTTTTGACGGTATCAAATTGATTAAAATTAACCTCTTGCGGCACCAGTCCCAAGCAACTTTTAGCGCGTGCGCGATCGGTTTTTAAATCATGACCAAAGATACTGACAGATCCACTCGACTCATTAACCAGTGAACTGATAATACCGATTGCCGTTGATTTACCGGCACCATTAGGCCCCAGCAAGGCAAAAAAATCACCTTCTTCAACATTAAGATTGATACCTTTTAGGGCTTCAAAGCCATTATTGTAGGTTTTTCGAAGGTTACGAATAGATAATGCATTCATATTAAAACTAACACTTAACGGGAGCCCTTAAATAAGTTAAATTATACAGTTTGCAGGCCTGATAAAAAGCTCAAACAGACCGCAAAAAACCGTTTGATTTTAACAGATATACTCCGCGCGGTCATGTTTACGGAATTTATGATCGAGTTATTTTATTCGAGAGCAAGGCGCAAAAACAGGCGTATAGCTAACTATATAACTGTTTTTGGAACGCCGTTATCCTATTAAATAGCCAATCAGAAAACCGGGTTATGACTGGGCGGAGTATACTACACGCTTCGCAGACAAAACTGGATAACACGTTGCCTATCAAACCCCCAGAAATCGTTGCAGCCGTAGACTTGGGCTCCAACAGCTTTCACATGATCGTTT
>JBAXUR010000187.1:0-4666 GCA_037129595.1 Methylococcaceae bacterium
AGCAAAAGCCAGAATATGGGGTAAATGACTGGTAGCCGCCAACACCGCATCATGACGATTAACATCCATCATTGATACTACTGATCCGCAGCGCTCCCAGAAACATTGGATTTTATGCAAAGCTTCTGTCCGAGTATGACCTAGAGGCGTAATAATGAGGCGCTTATTCACAAACAAATCAACGATGGAGGCGTCCACACCACTCTGCTCGGCCCCTGCAATGGGATGCGCAGGCACCAAATTATCAGGTACTGAGCCAAAAACCCGCTGTGCCGCTGCAATCACACTGCCCTTGGTGCTGCCTACATCGGTATAAATAGTGTGTTCCGTCCAAAACGGTTTCAGCAATTCAAAAATACTTTCAATAGACGCAACCGGCGTGGCTATCACAACACAATCCGCACCGCGCAAAGCTTGCTCTATCTGTAAATAATAGTCATCAATAACACCCAGTCGTTTTGCCGCCTCCAGATTTTGCAAATCCTCTTGGCGACCATATCCAACAATGCTTTTGCTTAACCCGTAATGCCGAGCTGCACGAGCAACTGAACCGCCAATTAAGCCAACACCGACCATACAAAGCCGGTCAAACATTAGTCAATGTAGCCGTTAATGCCTGGAGGAACAATTGATTTTCTGACGCAGTGCCGATGCTGATACGCAAATGATTCGGTAATTCATAATTACCGACGGGCCTTACAATTACGCCCTTACGTAGCAAGGCCTCATAAACAGGCTGTCCTGCTTGCTTTAAATCGACCAACACAAAATTTCCCGCTGACGGAATCCATTCCAGACCCAGATTTTTAAAGCCATCCGTTAATTGCTGCATCCCCTGCTCATTCACAGCGATGGTCTGCTGCAGAAATTCTGCATCAGACAAAGCTGCTTCTGCAGCGGCTAAAGCCAGCATATTATTATTAAAAGGCTGGCGCACCCGATTAAGAATATCAGCAAGCTGCGGACTGGATAAACCATAACCGACCCGCAACCCGGCCAATCCATAAGCTTTGGAAAAAGTTCTTGTAATCAATAAATTAGGGAATTTTTTCAACCAATCAATTGAGTTAACCAGCTCAACATGGCTAACAAATTCAAAATAGGCCTCGTCAAGCACACATAAACAGGTGTCAGGCAAGGCACCAATAAAGCGCGCCAAACTCGCTTGACTTAGCAAAGTACCCGTCGGATTATTGGGATTAGCGATAAACACCAAGCGTGTTTTTTCAGTGACGGCTTGGAGCATGGCATCCAAATCATGACCATAATTCAAGGCCGGAACAACAATCGCAGTCGCGCCTGCCGCTTGCGTTACGAGAGGGTAAACAGCAAAAGCATGCTGTGAAAATACCACCTCAAGCTCCGGTGTTAAAAATGCCCTGGCTACCAGCTCAAGCAGTTCATTGGAACCGTTACCCAGCGTTATCTGGCTGGGATCGAGCGCATATTTCTCGGCTAACGCCTGTTTTAATGCAAAACCACTGCCATCAGGGTACAGCGCCAACGATGACAAAGTTGCCTGAATGGCAGCCAGCGATTTCCCCCCCGGCCCCAAAGGATTTTCATTGGATGCCAGCTTGATAATCTGAGTGAGTCCCAGTTCGCGTTCAAGCTCCTCAATCGGCTTGCCCGCCTTATAAGGAATAAGTCGCTGCACACCCGATGCGGCAAGATTGTAAATGTTATCGGTATAATTCATGAATTTTAACTAAAAATATTTAACTAGTATCGTTGCGAAAATAAATATTAACAATAGGTTATAGAACGGCTTTAGGATAAGACCCCAATAATTTGAACATCTTAACGTTGTCTTTAACCATTTCCAAAGCCTGGGCAACCACTTCATCTTCGCCATGCCCTTCTATGTCAATAAAAAAAATATAATCCCACAAGCCCTGACGCGAAGGCCTAGATTCAATATTAACCATTCCTATACCCAACTTTGCGAAAGGTTCAAGAATTTTATGCAATGCTCCCGGCTGATTACCTGTAGAAACTACCAGAGAAGTTTTATCGTTGCCAGTAGGCGACGGTGATTGTTGCCCAACAATAATAAACCGAGTCGTGTTATTGGGCTCGTCCTCAATACTTTTTTCAATAATTTTTAGATTATAAATTTCAGCGGCAACAACACCCGCAATCGCGGCGGTTTTTTTATTGATTGTCGCCAGGCGTGCGGCCTCGGCATTACTATTAACCGCCGTCAGTTTCGCCTGTGGCAAATGATTTTCCAACCATTGACGACATTGCGCCAGTGATTGTTGATGTGAAAACACTTCAGTGATCTCAGCAAGATGGGTTGCGTGCCCCATCAGGTTTTGATGTACCCTGATTTCAACTTCACCGCAAATTTTCAGCGGTGATGTTAAAAACCGATCCAACGTATGACTAATGATACCTTCGGTAGAGTTTTCAACGGGAACCACGCCAAACTCGCAATGACCGCATTCCACCGCATTAAATATCTCGTTTATTGTGGCAACCGGAGTGGTTTTAACCGCGTGCCCAAAGTGCTTATACGCCGCTTGCTGGGTAAATGTACCCTCTGGTCCTAAAAAAGCAATATCCATTGGCTTTTCCAGCGCCAAACAAGCCGACATTATCTCTCTAAAAAAGCGGGCAGCGGTGTTATCAGTCAACGGCCCTTGATTTAAGTCCATAATTCGCCTTAAAACCAACGCTTCTCTGTCCGGGCGATAAAAAGTACCTTGCTCACCCTGAGCACTTTTGGTTTTGGCAACTTCAACCGCACAAGACGCACGCTGATTAATCAATTGCAGAATCTGCTCATCGATTGCATCAATTTTGTCTCTTAAATCAGAAAGGGGAGTGATTGATGACATTACGCTGCTCTGTGTTGATAGGTTTCGATTAATGGGTGCGTTCAAATTCAGCCATAAAATCAATCAAGGCCAAGACACCCGCTTCAGGCATGGCATTGTAAATACTGGCTCGCATACCACCCACCGAACGATGGCCTTTTAATTCAAATAGTCCATTCGCTTCTGCTGCCACAAGGAAGGGCTTATCCAAGCTTTCGTCGCCCAGAATAAACGGTACATTCATGCGTGAACGAAACGGAATAGCTACCGGATTTGAATACAAAGTCGATTGATCAATAGCTTGATACAGTTTTGCCGCTTTGGCGATATTAAGTTGTTCAATGGCCTCAACGCCACCTTGCGCTTTTAACCACTTAAGCACCAGACCCACGAGATACCAATTGTAGGTTGCGGGCGTGTTAAGCATGGACTGGTTTTTTGCCTGCTCAGCATAATTAAATACCGGGGGCGTTGTTTTACTGACATGTCCGATTAAATCATCCCTGACAATAACCACAGTAACACCGGCAGGCCCCATATTTTTTTGAGTTCCCGCATAAATCAAACCATACTGACTGACATCAATTTTGCGCGATAAAATATTGGATGACATATCCGATACCAGCGGCAAGCCCTTGGAATCAGGAGTACTTTGAAACTCTACGCCATGAATGGTTTCATTGGAGGTATAGTGCAGGTAGGCCGCCTGCTCGTCCAAAAGCCAGGTTGATGCCTCGGGAATACTGGTAAATCGGGTATCTTCCGAGCTTGCACTCACCAACACTTCACAATAACTCTGTGCGTCTTTAATCGCTTTTTCAGACCATGCACCGGTATTCAGATAACAAGCTTTGGTTTTATCCTTTAAAATATTTTGTGGAATCAATGAAAACTGCGCTGACGCACCGCCTTGCAAAAACAACACCTTATAATTATCGGGAACAGCCAGCAAACTTCTTAAATCACTTTCCAACTCTTCGGCAATAATCGAGAAATGCTTGCCGCGATGACTCATTTCCATCACGGACATACCACTGTCGCGCCATTCCAATAACTCTTGTTGAGCTTGCAGCAATACCGATTCAGGGGATACTGACGGCCCCGCACTAAAATTATAAACTCTGGACATAATTTTTCTCTTGGTTAAAGTTATAAAATGGACATAATTTAGTCGTTCACGCGTAAGGGCAGCATTTTTGCCCACCATTAACCGCTGAAATCCTGATAAAAAGATGGGCAGAAAAACACTGCCCACCCTGATTTGTAATCGCGAAACTGGATCTTGGCTACGAGTAAATCTTAGTCATGATCATCATCTGCACTATCGTTTAAATCAGCGTCATCGCCTGAGTCTGCCTCATCTTCTGTAGAAGATACATCATCGTCATCATCTAAATCCATACGGCCTTCTGAATCAACCTCATCGCCTATTACGCTATCAGCGTTCAATATACTATCGATATCGTCTTCATCGGCATCATCAATACCCGCCAAACCTTCAATCTTATCAACGCCAATGACTTTTTCTTTTTTATCCAAGCGAATAATCGTGACACCCTGGGTATTTCTGCCGACCACTGAAATACCATCAACGCGGGTACGTACCAAGGTACCGCCATCGGTAATTAACATGAGTTCATCATTATCATTCACCAATACAGCTCCCACTACAGCACCATTACGCTCCGATGTTTGTATGGCAATCAACCCCTGTCCACCACGTTTATGACAGGTAAATTCTTCAAGCTTGGTGCGTTTGCCATAACCGTTCTCGGTAATATTAAGCACTGTGCCTTCGGTGGCAATAATCAAGGAAATGATTTTTTGACCTTCCTGTAAGCGCA
>JBAXUR010000188.1:0-4629 GCA_037129595.1 Methylococcaceae bacterium
AAAAACCGCTAGAACTTGAACTGATTATTGAAGAAGCGGCCAAGTTAAACATTAAACCACAGTTAGGTGTGAGGGTTCGGCTTTCAAGTATCAGCGCAGGAAAATGGCAGAACAGTGGTGGTGAAAAATCCAAGTTTGGTCTGCACGCCCATGAAGTGCTACAACTCATTGAGCGTCTGAAACAAACTGATTTACTGGACAGCCTGAAGCTTTTGCACTTTCACATGGGGTCACAAATTGCCAATATTCACGACATAAAAATTGCCCTGAAAGAAGCGGGACAATTTTATGTTGAACTACACCGTTTGGGCGCACAGATAAAAATCGTCGATGCAGGAGGCGGTTTGGGCGTTGATTATGATGGCAGCGGTTCACGTCGTGAATCGTCAATCAATTACAGCCTGGATGAATACGCTCAAAATATCGTGCGCAGCTTTGCGGAACTGTGTGCTGAAAAACAGATGCCACAACCGGATATTATCACTGAATCAGGTCGTGCGCTGACGGCACATCATGCGGTATTAATTACCAATGTGACGGATATTGAATCGGTTTATACCAATAAAACCGAATTACTGGCGTTACCCGTTGCGCATAATCTGGTTGAGCATTTTCATGACGCGCAGTTTGCCTTGTCAGAAGCGCGTGCCCGCTTTACCCAAGATAAATTGAGCATTACCGAACTGGCCAAGGCCGAGAATAATTATTCTCTTTTATGTCAGCAAATTAAAAGCCGACTCAATCCCAACACCCAAAGCGAAGCCATTATTTTGGAGGAATTAAACGAGAAGCTTGCTGACAAGGTTTTTTGCAATTTCTCGTTGTTTCAATCCATGCCTGATATTTGGGGGATTGATCAAATCTTCCCGATTATGCCCATTCACCGCTTGGATGAAGAGCCAACGCGCCGCGCCGTTATTCAGGATTTAACCTGTGATTCCGATGGCCGTATTGATCAATATATCGATGGGCAAAATCTTGAAAACACCATGCCCTTGCATGACATCGATGCCAATAAGCCCTATCTTATCGGCTTTTTTATGGTGGGCGCGTATCAGGAAATATTGGGTGACATGCACAATTTGTTTGGCGACACGCATTCCATTAATATTAAACTGGATGATAACGGCTATCATTTTTATGACTTGCAGGAAGGCGAGCATGTCAGCGATTTATTGGACTATGTGCATATCAGTAGCGAAGACTTAAAAACGGCTTACAGGGACAAGCTGGCAAAAAGTAATCTCAGTGAACAACAACGCCAAGACTACGAACAAGAACTCATCTCCGGCTTAACGTCCTACACCTATCTGGGGAAATAATTATGAAAGCAGGCATGATCGGCTTGGGCGCAATGGGTTTGGGCATGGCCAGAAACCTAGCCAAAGCAGGCTTTTTAACCGCTGTTTATAATCGTACTGCTGAAAAAACGGCAGAATTTACCGTAGCGGTTTTTGATTCACCGGAAGCACTGGCCGCAAACGTTGATCTGGTACTGATGTGTGTTTCAGCCGATCAGGATGTGTTAAGCGTGGTTGAGGCAATAGCCTTAACCGTTAAACCCGGTACCCTTGTCGTTGATATGTCTACCGTCAGCAGCAAAACAGCCCAAAAAGCCGCTGCGATTCTGGCAGCAAAACAGGTCGCCTTTTTGGATGCCCCGGTATCTGGCGGCGTAGAAGGCGCAAAGAATGGCACGCTGGCGATGATGGTAGGTGGTGATGTGGCAGCCTTGGAAAAAGTCCGCCCCGTTTTGGAAACACTGGCTGCGCGTATCATTTATATGGGCGCTACCGGTTCGGGACAGGCCACTAAAGCCGTCAATCAAATCATGGGCGCAGGTATTAATCAGGCCGTTACGGAAGCACTCGCTTTTGCACAAGCTCAAGGTTTGGCGCTGGATAAAGTGATTGATGTTATCTCTGGCGGCGCATCGGGCAACTGGTTTTTGCAACATCGGGGTTCGACCATGACCCAAGGCACTTTTGCCCCCGGATTTAAACTGTCACTGCATCACAAAGATTTAAAAATCTGCCAAAGCATGGCCGCTCAAACCGGTTTTTCAACCCCTATAACCGATATGACAGTGACCCATTATGCACAGTTAATGGCTGAAGGTTATGGGGACGAAGATATTTCGGCGTTGTATCGTCTAAAAAAGCAGTAATCGTTTTAGCCTGCCAACTTCAATAAATTTTTAACAGGCTTTATGAAACAAGCAGAAAAGTTGCTGCGGGATTTAAAGAATCAATGCGAATTGTATTTAATAAGCATCTAAGGAAATGAAATTATGTCGCCATGCCTGACGCGGCAATTTACTAAGTTACTTAAGTTATTTCGTACTCCTTCCTTGCTTCAACTTACCTTCTTGGCATTACGCTCTCAACCACTTGGTAGGCTCAGTTATCGTTTTAATCACCAACACAACGTAACAAATTATTTTCGGGCTTCATCACGTCCTCGCAGACTGGCCGCCTTGCCCTGCCGTATCGGATTCGTATCCTACCCCTTCCGGTTGCTATCCACACCATTTCGCAATGACGTAGTTACTTTCAGCTACGAAGTTATGGCATTCGCCGACAGGGACTTTCACTCTATTGATAAGTTGCCCTTGTGGGCCCTTTTTTCAAAGGAGTAGATGAATAATAACAAAACATGCACTACACAAAAGCCAGCTACATTTCTAAGCATTTTATTAACCAGGTAGCTTTAAAGCACTGCTTTACTATACAATCAATCCCTCTTCAAAAAATTGGCATATCGATGTTAGAGAACCGTTTTATTAAGCAATTATTGAGTAGTTTTCTTGATCTGTTGCCCATACTTGCTGTTGTTTTGATTTTTCAGGTTCTGATAATTGATCAACCGATACCTGATGTTGGCCGTTTAATTAGTGGCATGCTCTTTGTTATCATCGGTCTTACCCTGTTTATTCAAGGACTGGAACAAAGCCTGTTCCCGCTGGGCGAATCGATGGCTTTTGCTTTTGCCCGTAAAGGCAGCTTATTCTGGCTATTGGCTTTTTCATTTTGTCTGGGTTTTGGCGCAGCAGTGGCCGAACCCGCCTTGATAGCGATTGCCGATAAAGCTGCAAAAATAGCCATTGCCGATAATATTACTGAACAAACTAATGCCGCCAGGGATAGTTATGCATTAGGATTACGTATTAGCGTCGCAGTGTCCGTTGGTTTTGCCATTGTCATTGGCGTATTAAGAATTCTTCGTGGCTGGCCAGTGCATTACCCGGTGTTCTTTGCTTATAGCTGTGTGGCCATCATGACACCCTTTGCGCCTACCGAGATTATTGGTATCGCGTATGATTCTGGCGGCATCGCCACTTCGACCATTACTGTGCCTTTAGTAACCGCACTTGGCGTTGGTCTGGCGACTGCAATCAAGGGTCGCAACCCGATGACAGATGGCTTTGGGCTCGTCGTTTTTGCCTCATTGACTCCAATGATTTTTGTCATGGCTTACGGAATGCTTGCATGATTGAATGGCTATTTAACTTTGCCTTGAAATTTCTGGAAACCTGTATAGATTTTTTGCCTATTGCTGTTGTTCTCATTGGTTTTCAGTTATTGGTTATTCGCAGACCCTTAGTCAATGCAAAAAAAACGCTGGTCGGGTTCCTTTTCGTTTTGCTCGGTATTGTTTTTTTTCTACAAGGACTGGATATGGCTTTATTCCCGATAGGGTTATTGATGGCATCCCAGTTGACCACGCCTGAATTTTTGGGTGTTAATTCACTAGATCAGGTCACCTCTTGGCAAGCATATATCTGGGTCTATGTTTTTGCAGCCTGCTTAGGTTTTGCTACCGCCTTAGCCGAACCTTCTTTACTCGCCGTTGCCATTAAAGCCGAACAAATTTCAGGCGGCACCATTCGCGCCTGGGGCTTACGCATCGCTGTTGCCATAGGTGTTAGCGTTGGTCTGGCTTTGGGATCCTTTCGCATTGTAACGGGAATTGATCTTTATTTTTTTATTGTCGGTGGCTATATAATAGTTTTGATACAAACCCTGTTTGCTCCCAAATCAATTATTGGCCTGGCTTTTGACTCAGGCACAGTGACAACAACAATGGTTACTGTGCCCTTGGTGACGGCATTAGGCTCAGGGCTGGCTCATGCCATTCCCGGCCGCAACCCGTTATTGGACGGCTTTGGTTTAATCGCCTTTGCCAGTTTGTTCCCCGTCATTGCGGTACTTGGTTATGCGCAAACCGCACATTGGCTTGTTAACCGCCGTCGCTCATCTAACCCCTGAGGAAAACCATGCATTTCAAATTAATTATTGCCTTTGTTGAAGATACCAAAACCGACCTGGTACTTGATACTGCCCGTAAAAACGGAGCTAAAGGTGCCACGGTCATCAACTCTGCACGGGGGGAAGGATTGGTTCAATCGAAGACCTTTTTTGGGCTGACCCTGGAAACTCAACGCGATGTGTTGTTACTTTTGGTCGAAGAGCACCTTAGCCGACATATTCTGGAAACCATCGCCAAAGCCGCAGAATTCGACAATAAACCTGGCACCGGTATTGCATTTCAGGTTGATGTTGAAGATGCTATTGGCGTCATGCGTCAAGTTGAAGAATTAACCCATGAACTGGAAGATAAAATATGATA
>JBAXUR010000189.1:0-4582 GCA_037129595.1 Methylococcaceae bacterium
TGGTGGGGTGTCGGGGGTTCGAACCCCGGACCTATGGATTAAGAGTCCACTGCTCTACCAGCTGAGCTAACACCCCTAAATTATTGGCGGAGAGAGAGGGGTTCGAACCCTCGATACGTTGCCGTATACACACTTTCCAGGCGTGCGCCTTCGACCACTCGGCCATCTCTCCTATTTATCCTTCCCACACTCCGTACGGGAACCGAGAAGGATAAACCAGATTGGTTGTTGTTGCAATCAATTTCAGCTATTACTTTCTTCCGTTAGTGCTTCCAGCTCATTCCAGCGTGCAAAAACTTGTTCTAATTTGACTTCTATTGCTTTTAATTCATCCAGGGTTTTGGCAACAACCAGTGGATCTTTTTTATAAAAAGAAGGTGAACTGATTTGTTCAGTTAACGCCACTTGCTTGGCTTCCAAGTCATCAATCAATTGCGGCAATTTATCAAGTTCTTGCTGCTCTTTAAAACTTAATTTCTTTTTTTTAGCGGTGGTGACTGGCTTTTCTTGCTTGGATACGGCTTCTGTCTTTTTTACCGCGATGGCAGGTTTGTTTTGTTTTTCCTGATCAACATGGCTCATCCAATCCGTGTAACCACCCACAAATTCATCAACATCGCCTGAACCATTCAGTACATAAACACTGGTGACTACGTTGTCTAAAAACGCCCGATCATGGCTTACCAGCAATAAGGTGCCATCATAATTAACCAGTTTTTCTTCCAATAATTCCAGGGTTTCCAAATCCAGATCATTGGTGGGCTCATCCATGACGATAAGATTGGCGGGGCGGGTAAATAAACGCGCGAGCAACAGGCGATTTTTTTCACCGCCCGACAAACTTTTTACAGGGGAACGTGCCCTTGCAGGTGCAAACAGAAAATCACCCAGATACGACATAACATGGCGTTTGTTGCCGGCTATTTCGACAAAGTCATTACCATCAGCAACGGTATCCGCAACGGTTAAGTTAGGGTCAAGCTGATCACGTAACTGGTCAAAGTAAGCAATTTCAAGCTTTGTGCCCTGCTCTACTGTGCCGCTATCCGGCACCAGTTGTTGCAGCAGTATTTTTAATAAGGTTGATTTACCTGCACCGTTGGCGCCAATCAAGCCAATTTTATCGCCACGTTGAATCAGTGTTGAAAAATTCTTGATAATTTGCTTTTCGCCATAGCCAAAACAAATATCCTTAACTTCGATGACTCTTTTACCCGACGCATCGCCTTTTTCCAAAGCCAATCTGGCGGTGCCTTGCTGTAGGCGTCGTTGAGCGCGTTCACTACGCAATTTTTCCAGCGCCCTAACGCGTCCTTCATTACGTGTACGTCGGGCTTTTACGCCTTGCCTGATCCAAACTTCTTCATCGGCTAACTTCTTGTCAAATTCAGCATTTTGATTGGCTTCATCTTCAAGTGCGGCGGCTTTACGGGTCAGATAATCGTCGTAATTACCGGCCCACGACACCAGATTACCACGATCCAAATCAACAATACGGGTCGCCAGTTTTTGCAAAAATGACCGGTCATGGGTCACAAATAAAACGGCACCCTGAAAGTTAAGCATTTGCTCTTCCAGCCAGTTAATACTTTCAAAATCAAGATGGTTGGTAGGCTCATCCAACAGCAATACTTCAGGCTCTATCACCAAGGCTCTTGCCAAGGCTACGCGGCGTTTCCAGCCGCCGGATAAGTCACTGATTTTTAATTCACCGGGCAAATCAAGCTTGTTTAAGGTGGTTTCAACGCGTTGTTGAAAGTGCCAGCCATTATGTGATTCCAACTTATGCTGCAAATCGCCCATTTCGTTTAACGCTTTGTCATCATCATAATCCATGGATAAAGTCAGCGCGTGATAACGAGTAAGCCATTCGCCCAACTCACCCAAGCCACCGGCAACGGCGTCATAAATAGTAGCGTTATCCGGTAAATCAGGTGATTGTTCCAGCCATGCAAGTCTTAATTCTGGTTGACGCCAAATGTCGCCGTGATCAGGCAATACATTTCCGGCGATAATTTTCATTAAGGTTGATTTGCCTTCGCCATTTCGGCCTAACAAACCAACTCGTTCGCCAGCATCCAGCTGAAAGTCGGCATTTTTTAATAAAGCATGTGTTCCATAAGCAATGGAGATGTTCGATAAACGTAATAAAGGCATTTTAGAATTTCTTTAGATGGTAAATAGAGGGAGTTACAAGGGTATTATATAGAATAATAACGTTGTCTTTATGACAATATAATAAAAAAACTGGTATTCGTAGATAAGTTATAACCTTGCAGGTTGAGCGAGATCACTAGAATAGCTAATCTCGCTCCTGTAAAGCCTATTTTTAGTGCCTATTATTGACCGGCAAAACCAAGGACAGTCACGCGCATATGCCGTTATCGGTGTTAATCTGCCAACGCAGGATAATCGGTATAGCCTTTTTCGTTGCCACCATAAAACGTAGTAACATCAGGTTCGTTTAAAGGCGCGTTTAGATTAAAGCGCTCCACCAGATCAGGATTGGCTATATATAATTGTCCAAAGGCGACCAAATCTGCATCGCCCTGCGCGATAACGTCTTCAGCACGCACCTGATCATAACCCCCACAGACTATCAATGTTCCTTGATAAGCTTTACGTAGAACCTCAAGATTGATGACGTTGGCACCGTGCCTGATATCACCTTCCAAGGCATCAACCACATGCAGATAAGCCAATCCAAAGCGATTCAGTTGACCCAGCAAATAAACAAAAAACGTTTCGGGATCGGAATCCGTCATGTCATTAAACGTACCACTGGGAGACAAGCGAATACCGACACGTTCTGCACCCCAAACAGCGACTACCGCTGCTGTGACTTCCAGTAAAATTCGGGCTCTATTTTCAAACGTTCCGCCATAACTATCGGTACGTTGATTAGTGCCATCACGCAAAAACTCATCCAGTAAATAACCATTGGCACCGTGTATTTCGACGCCATCAAAACCTGCAGCCAACGCATTTTCTGCCGCTTTTCGATAGTCTTCAACAATGCCCTGAATTTCATCGGTTTCTAAAGCACGCGGCGTAACAAACGGTTGCATGCCGGTTGGTGTCACTGCATCACCTTTGGGTGCAATCGCAGAAGGCGCAACGGGTAAAGCACCCTCATGAAAATCAGGATGAGAAATACGACCAACGTGCCAAAGTTGCAGAAAAATATGGCCCTTTTTTGCATGGACGGCTTCGGTGACTTTTTTCCAACCGGCTACCTGCGCATCATTATAAATACACGGCGTTGCCGGATAACCCACTCCTTGTGTCGATATGGGCGAAGCTTCGGTAATAATTAATCCGGCACTGGCTCGCTGGGCGTAATACATAACCATTAAATCATTAGGTATATTGTCAGGTGCACGCATCCGGGTCAACGGAGCCATCACCAGCCGATTGGGTAAATGATAAGGTCCAATTTGAGTGGGAGTTTGTAGTGTTGTATTCATCAGTGTCCTGAGATTGATAGCTTTTGGATAAAGATTTATTTTATCTTATTTAAAGAGAGCATCCTATATAATCGTCTCAGCAAGATAATTGATCCTAACGGTTTCAATTTATAGCGTGATCAGGTTTAGTGGCGATAGCCTGGCAGGACTATATTTTGTTGTTATTTTTTATTATCGATTGATTTTATTAATCTACTTAAAGGGTTGCACATGAAAATTAATGGTTACTGGTTGGGGATGTTATCAGCTGTGTGTTGTTTGTCGGTTTCGGCAGCTGATTTGGATCGGGCAGAAGTAGAAAAGCGACTCGCCAACGCTGATAAGGCGCATCCTGCTGACTTACGCAGAAAGGATTTGACCGGCCTGGATTTATCCAGACTGGATTTTAAAATCGCTGATTTGTGGGGATCGGATTTACGCCGTTCCAATTTAAGCAACAGTGATTTGTCGGGGCTGATTCTCGATTTATCGGTGTTGTCTAAGGTTGACTTTTCTAATGCCAACCTGTCCAATACCAGTATTTTTGGTGTGCATGTCGGTGGTGCAAATTTAAGCAACGCCAATCTAAGTGGCAGTCGATTTATTGGCGTCATGGATCGCGCCAACCTGTCCCATGCCAATCTATCCCATGCCAACTGGGGCGCTGACATGAAAAATCAGTCTATGGGATTGATGCGTGCGAGTTTAAATAATGTCAATTTATCGGGTGCCAACCTTGCTTATGCCAATTTCGACCGTGCCTTGATGCGCTATGCCAATTTTTCCGGAGCTAATCTGCAAAATGTGGTGTTGTTTGGCGTTGATCTTTCCGGCGCTGATTTTTCGGGAGCCAATTTATCGGGCGCTGATTTATCAGGAACGTCGCTTGAAGAGACTAATTTTGCAGGAGCCGATTTAACAGGTACACGTTTTGCAGGTATTAAGGACAAATCGAAGTTGAAAGGTTTGAGTTCAAGTAAAAATCTGGACAAGGCCATTATTGATTAACCTGAAAAATCGGCGGCGTAGGCCGGCATAAGACCACCACATAGACATCAATTTAAGACATTTCACCACGAAGACACGAAGATTTTTATTTGGTTTTTCTTCGTATCTCCGTGGTGATAAACAAATGT
>JBAXUR010000019.1:0-40262 GCA_037129595.1 Methylococcaceae bacterium
CTTGGTTGGCAACCCGGATGGCAGCGTCATTTACCGGTCTGAGCGTTCAGGTGGACTAGATCAGGGGGCCGTTATCGGGCGACTGATTGCTGAAGATTTACTGGCTCAGGGTGCAGATAAAGTTCTGCAAGCCCTATTTCATTGATAAAGTCGTTGTCGGGGGCGCATGTCTTAGTGACGCGCCCCGTACACCAAGCAGAAAAGTTAAGCCGGTTAATTGAAGAACATGGCGGAGTGGCTGTTCGGTTTCCAACGATGGCTATTGTGCCGATGGAAGATTCTGGTGTCATCCAAAATACATTGGCTCATCTGGACAGATATCATTGGCTTATTTTTATTAGTGCCAATGCAGTAACTATGCACGGATACCATTCAGATAGTGATAAAATAAAAAAGTTTAAGTCGATACGCATTGCTGCAATAGGAAAAGCAACCGCGCAAGCCTTGACGCTGGCCGGATTGCCGCCCGATTTGGTGCCTGAAAATGACTATAATAGTGAGGCATTGATGGCAATGCCTGAGATGCAACAGATGCAGGGTCAGCATTGTTTGATCATTCGTGGCGAAGGCGGGCGTGAAGAACTGGCAACTACGCTACGAAGCAGAGGTGCAAGCGTTGAGTATCTGGATGTATATAAAAGAGTAATACCCGGCATTGACTGTGCGGCAGTCAGTTTGTTACTGATGCAAGACAAGTTGGATGCCATCACTATAACCAGTGGTGAGTCGTTGCAAAACCTGCTAATCATGCTGGAAGAAAAACATCATCACCACCGATTATTTGAAGTGCCACTGGTGGTGGTTAGTAATAGAATAAAACAAATAGCGGTCGACATCGGATTTAAACGAATTGCTGTGACTCATAGTCCTTCAGATGAAGCAATTCTTGAAACAGTAACAATGTGTGTAACGGGAGGAATAGAGTGGCCGAATTGAGTGAACAACAAGAACAAGACCTGGGTGAGACTAAACAGGCACGACGGTCGCGCAGCGGATTCTGGTTTGGCATTATTATTTTGCTCATTATCCTTGGCCTTGCGGGTGCCGGTTTTTTCTTCTTTACCCAATTGCGGGATCAGCAAGAAGATTTGGGCGGTGAAGTTAAGGGGCAAATGTCCAAGCAGATTTCTGATTATCAGTCACAACTGGTCGCCATTCAGTCTCAACTTGCCACCCTGGAAGCCAATGTTGCCGGTAAAGATACTCACTTTACCAAAACGCTGGCTGACTTCTCTCAGTTACACAACGAAAAACTGGACAGCACGCGCAAAGAGTTGAATGAGGCTATTGCACGGGTGCAACGTCAACTCGGAAAGACGCGCGGTGATTGGTTAATTGCTGATGCCGAGTATTTGTTAAGTGTCGCTAATGAACGCTTGCATTTAATTGGTGATGTTAATACCACCCTGGAAGCATTGGAAGCAGCCGATCAACGGTTAAGAGAAAGCGGTGATGCCGGCGTGTTTAAAGTGCGCGAAGAAATTGCCAAGGAACTTTCAGTGATGAAGCGTGTTATTGTTCCCGATGTGGTCGGCATTTATGCGTCAATTCAGACAATGCAAGACACTGTTGACAAGTTAGTGTTGTTTTTGCCTTATACCGGTAAGGCATTGTCACCGCATGCCGAAGTAAAAGAGCCCACTGAAAAAACAACAGAAGATCAAGGATTGCTTGATTCTGCCATGAACCAACTGGAAGGCATCGTTACCATCCGGCACACAGAACATGAAGTTAAAGAAATACTAACGCCCGAAGAAGCGCAGTTTATTCAAGAGCAATTAAGAGTCAAGTTGGAAATTATAAAGATTTCGTTGGTTCAACATAATGAAGCGCTTTTTCAATCCAGTCTGGCCGATGCAAAAAAATGGACACAACAACATTTTGCCAAGAACACGGAGGTTGATAATTTTATTGCTGAACTGGATCGGTTTGGCAGTATTAAAATTCATAGCCAATACCCGGACATTAGCTTATCGTTAAAAATGCTCAGAGATATTAGCAAACTGAGGTTAGAATCAGATAAAGCCATGCCACCGGAAGAAACAGTTGCCCCCGTTGAGCCCGTTAAAGCAATCAAGCCGGAAGAAACAGTTACACCCGTTGAACCCATTAAAGCAGTAAAGCCGCTTGAAACAGAGGCTCCAACTGAAGCATTACCAGCAGGGCAATGAGAGATACTTGATGAAAAAATTATTTTATTTTCTGGGCTCTCTTCTTGTTACTGCCGCAGTCGCGTTTATTGTCAGTAACGGATTGCAACAGTTTGATAATCCAGGCTATGTGTTGATTGGTATTGGGCATTGGTCACTGGAAACCTCGCTGGTCGTTTTTGCCGTTAGCCTGATATTTGGTTTTTTTATATTTTATTTTTTCTTCCGTGTGTTGGGTTGGCTGTTCAGATTGCCCGGTCAAATCAAGAGCCGTGGTAAAAACATTAAATTTAACCGCTCTCAAGAAGCCCTGATCGCAGGATTGGTGGACTCGGCAGAAGGTAATTGGGAAAAAGCCGAAAATATTTTAATTAAACATGCCTCCCACAGTGGTGCACCGTTAATTAATTATCTGACGGCAGCTAGAGCCGCGCAATCACGCGGCGCTTTTGATAAAAGGGATGAATATTTAAAAGCGGCTAATGACCAGTCACCTGATTCCAGTGTGGTGATAGGACTGACGCAAGCAGAACTTAATTTGTCAGGCAACCAGTTTGAACAAGCCCTGGAAACGCTGACCCGATTGCATTCAATCGACCCGACTCACGCCAGTGTTTTAAAATTATTACATCAAACCTATCAGCAAGTCGGTGATTGGCAAGGCATCAGAAAGCTGATTCCTTCCTTGCATACCAATAAAATTTTAATGGAAGCCGAAGTCAAATTGCTGGAAACAGAAGCCTTCAGTCAATTATTAAAGCAGTCTGCCGAAAAAGGCAACACAGAAGAAATTCAAACCTTATGGTCGGAAATTCCTAATTACATAAAAACGATGGCAGGTATTTCGGCCATTTATTTCGCCGCCATGATTAACGCTGGCGCAGGTGTTGAGATTGAAAATGAACTGGCTAATACTTTAGCCACTGTGTGGGATGAAACCTTAGTTGTATTGTTCGGCAGTATCCAGTCGAATAATGTCGAAAAGCAACTTGAAACCGCTGAAAAATGGTTTTATGTGCATCAAGAAAATGCCGTGTTGTTGGCCGTTATGGGCAAACTGGCCATTAAATGTGGCGATACCTTTAAAGCAGAAAGCTACCTGGCTAAAAGCATCGCTGCCGAACCTACTGTTCAGGCTTATCAATTACTGGGTGATTTATTGTTTGCACAAGACGATAAAGACAACGCCATTGCCTGTTACAAAAATGGACTGGAACTGGCATCCAGTGAGATAGTCAGCCGAATTGATAGCGTATCTTAATAAGCATTAACAGCTGCGTTAAGTAATTTTGTTCAATAAATTACCAGGCAAATTTATGGGATATAAAAAAATCGTGGTTATTTTATGGGCATTATTAACCAGCGCCGTTACTTTTTCCCAAGAAGCAACGGATGATTTTACCGGAAAATGGAAAATGGAAAATGGAAAATGGAAAACAGCCGAGGGAAATAGTGTTGTTATTTCTAAAACTGGCGTCGGCTTTATAGGTCAAACCGTAGAGAAAAAAATAGTCGTATTAAAAGACATTAATTTTTCTGACGGTAAATAGATAGCCGTTGTATATAACCCAATAAAAGACATAATAGCCGATTGCGAACTCTTTTTAGAAGGAACTCATCTTAAAATTGTCGCGACAAAAGGACTGTTTTCCAAAACCATTTACTGGACAAAAGAAATATAGCCGGATGTGTAGGTTGGCAGTGCTTTTCTGTCGGAAGATATCTGAAGCGTAACGGGGTTTGCAAGCTCCTATCGGCATCGTAATTTAGGCTGTGTTGTCAATTTAGAAAAATGATTTAATAACAATCAACAGTACACCGGCTAACAGTACACCAAGCATCCATCTATTTAGTTTTAGTTCGCCATCAATTCTTTCAAAGCGTACGTTCATGTCTGACTTAATTTCGTTTTTTGCCTCGGTTAGATCATGTTTGGTTACTAGTCCATCTTGAGCCTCGGCAATTACTCTGATAACTGTTTCCGATTGCTTTTGGTCAAATCCCGCTATTTTTAGTTTATCGACTAATTCAAGCATGTCAAAAATTATGGTGGTCATTGTGAAATTCGTTTAAGTTAATGTCGACAAAATAGACGCTCGGAACAGTATTGTCAAATTATAAACAGAAGCGTGACGGAGTTCCTCAAGTAGCCAGCCAGAGGGCGAAGCTCTGGCTTCGCAAGACAGGAAGCTGGAACTTCATGTACCGAATTCCCAAGCCGGAGTTTGGGGGCTAGAAAAAAGTTGGGGTTCGTTGCCTCATCCGAGCCTACGAGTTGCCCCGGTTTAAGTTGATAGCAAGGAGTAGGATGGGTAGAGCAGCGCGAAACCCATCGCATAAGGAATCAATTATGATGGGTTTCGGCTATCGCCTCTACCCATCCTACTCGCTAAAAAAAGCCCGCTCACCGTCGTTGATTTGGCTTTCAATCCAGATACCATCGTGGTCGTATTTATTAAAATCGATACGCACCTCGGTTACATCAAGCCCCATTTCTACAAGCTATCCCGATTTTGAAATACATTGGTCTAAAATCTGTGAAATGCTTATCTCTGGCAATGCGGCGAGGAGTCTTACACCCCCCCATAAGATTCAATTCTTTCATTATCGGAAATTGTCAATGTAGTTGTCGCCTCAATGGTTAAATCCTGAAGTGTGACGGCCTTTGCGTTCCCTACACCAGCGGGAATGGACCGTCTGCTATTGCTGATGTTAGGGTTGAGATTGCCGCGTTAGCGGCTTAGTTGGATAAAAAGAAAGCCAAGTCGACGTTAAAGCGTTCTGATAAGGCTTTTGCTTGTCGAAGGTTGATAGCGCGATGACCTGATAATACCTCTGAAACTTTAGCCTGATTACCTATTTCCGGTAAATCCTGTTGACGCAAATTGTCACGTTCCATAAAAAAGCACAGCGCCTCAATATTGCTCATTGCTTCCGGCATAGGGTAATGTTTTTGTTCATAGGCTGAAATCAAATCACCCACCATGCAAGCCAAGCCTGCCAAAGGGCTTGATTCATCAGCCGCGCCTTTGTCGAGCAATACATCAAGTGACTCAATCAGTGCTTGAACCTTCGCTGAACAATCTGGGACGGCTACCAATACGGCAATCACTTTAGCGACTTATGAGAAAAATGTCTTAATAACTATGGACATAACGCCAGCAATTAATAATCCCAGCATCCACCTGTTTAATTTTAATTCACCGTCTATGCGTTCAAATCTGGCATCAAAGCGCAGTTCTGTTTCTTTTAATCGGTGGTCTAGCGTCAGATTAGACACCAATGTTTCCTGTGCCTCGGCAATAACGCGCACAACAGCCTCTGCTTGTTCTTGTGGTATGCCTGCTGTTTTAAGTTTATCGACTAATTCAAGGGTATCGAAAGTAATGGTGGTCATGTGATTAAGTGCCAAATGAATAATTTTATAACTACAAGGTAATCGTTATGGCCGACTGTTGTCAACATGGAATAATGAGAAAACCGGCATAGTGTTTGCGTTCCCCCACACCCGTGAGAATGAAACTAGTCATGCCTGGATTTTTGACACAGTAGACCATACGCAAAAATCCAACGTTGCTGTTATGTTTCCCGTCTGTAATTTAAAACAACTTATCCCACATCTCATCGACTTTTTTGATCACTTCTGGCGACATTACAATGGTTCTGCCCCATTCCCGGTTGGTTTCGCCGGGCCATTTATTGGTCGCATCAAAGCCTACTTTAGAACCCAAGCCTGAAACCGGTGAAGCAAAATCCAAATAATCAATCGGCGTGTTTTCCAGTATGGTTAAATCCCGTGCGGGGTCCATGCGGGTGGTCATCGCCCAAATGACATCTTTCCAGTTACGGACATCAATATCATCATCCACGACGATGACAAACTTGGTGTACATAAATTGCCGCAGGAATGACCAGGTACCCAACATGACGCGTTTGGCGTGACCGGGATATTGCTTTTTCATGCTGATAACCGCCATGCGGTATGAGCAGCCTTCAGGGGGCAGGTAAAAATCGACAATTTCCGGAAACTGTTTTTGTAAAATGGGTATAAATACCTCGTTTAAAGCAACGCCCAGGATGGCGGGTTCATCAGGTGGTCTGCCGGTATAGGTGCTGTGGTAGATAGGCGCTTGGCGTTGGGTTATTCTTTCAATGGTAAATACCGGAAAATCCGCGACTTCATTGTAATAGCCGGTGTGATCGCCATAAGGGCCTTCCGGCGCGAATTCATCGGGGTAGATAAAACCTTCCAGAATAATTTCAGCACTGGCGGGTACTCGCAAATCATTCAGCAGGGATTTGGCAACTTCTGTTTTGCTGCCGCGTAACAAACCGGCAAAGGCGTATTCAGATAGCGAATCGGGCACCGGCGTGACGGCAGCAAGAATGGTTGCAGGATCAGCACCCAAGGCCACGGAAACAGGGAAGGGCTGGCCGGGATGGGCGGCCTGGAATTCTTTAAAATCCAAAGCGCCGCCCCGATGCGCCAGCCAACGCATGATGACTTTGTTTTTTGCAATGACTTGCATGCGATAAATGCCCAGATTTTGCCGCTCTTTATTGGGGCCTTTGGTAATAACCAGCGGCCAGGTAATCAAGGGGGCGGCATCTTCCGGCCAGCAAGTCTGAATGGGGTAATCGCCCAAATCAATTTCATCGCCTATCCGAATCAGTTCCTGACAAGGCGGTGATGAAATCAGCTTGGGTGCCATATTGAGCACTTGCTTAAATACCGGAAATTTCTCCCACGCATCTTTCAGGCCTTTGGGCGGCTCGGGTTCTTTTAAGTAAGCCAGCAATTGGCCAATGCCACGCAGTTCAGTGACCGATTCTGCGCCCATACCCATCGCGACACGGCGGGGCGTGCCGAACAGGTTGGCTAATACGGGAATATTGTGGCCGGTCGGGTTTTCAAACAGGAGCGCGGGGCCGCCCTGTTTTAACGTCCGGTCACAAATTTCAGTCATTTCAAGATAGGGATCAACGGGGATGGTGACGCGTTTCAGCTCATCTTGTTTTTCGAGTTGTTTGATAAAGTCACGCAAGTCCCGGTATTTCATGCAGCGATGCCACAATGTCTGAGTAAGGCGTCAATGGTCGGTTTACGGCCTCTAAATTTGATAAATAAATCCATCGCGTTCTCTGTGCCGCCTTGCTCAAGAATGTTGGTCAAAAAAGCGTTGCCGGTTTCCCGGTCAAAAATACCTTTTTCTTCAAATAAGGAAAAAGCATCACTGGATAAGACTTCCGCCCATTTGTAACTGTAATAACCTGCCGCATAACCGCCGGCAAAAATATGTGAAAAACCATGGGCAAAGCGGTTGAATTTGGGTGGTTTGACAACGGCCACCTGGTCTCTGACCTGCTCCAGAATCTCATAGATGCGTCCGCCTTTTTCAGGGTCGTAATCTTTGTGAATCCTAAAATCAAACAAGCTAAATTCCAGTTGCCTTACCATAATCATGCCGGCCTGAAAGTTTTTTGCCGCCAGCATTTTGTTAAATAAGGACTCGGGTAAGGTTTCGCCGGTTTGAAAATGGCCTGAAATGAGCGCCAGTGCGTCTTGCTCCCAGCACCAGTTTTCCATGAATTGACTGGGCAGCTCAACCGCATCCCATTCCACGCCGTTAATACCGGAAACGCCCAAATGGTCAACCTGGGTCAGCATGTGTTGTAGGCCGTGACCGAATTCATGGAATAAGGTAATAACGTCATCATGCGTTAGCAGGGCAGGAGCATCACCCGTGGGCGGCGTAAAATTACAGGTTAGATAAGCGACCGGCGTTTGAATGGTGTCACCGATTTTTTTGCGACCTGCGCAGTCATCCATCCAGGCGCCGCCACGTTTTTTGGAGCGCGCGTAAAGATCAATATAAAACTGGCCGCGCAGTTGACCTTTATCGTCTTGTATCCGGAAAAAACGCACGTCGGGATGCCAACTATCAAAGGCGTCAATTTCGGTTATATTTAAGCCGTACAGCTTTTCTACAACGGCAAACAGTCCGGGCAAAACGCGGGTGATGGGGAAGTACGCTTTAACTTCTTCTTGTGAAAGCTGGTAAAAATGCTGGCGCATTTTTTCCGAATAATAACCAAAGTCCCACGATTGAAGGTCATTGATACCGTGATGTTGCTCGGCAAATTCACGTAACTCAACCAGATCTTTACGCGCTTGTCGCCAAGATTTATCGGCTAAATCTTCCAGAAAATTCATCACATCGTCTGGTTTGTTGGCCATTTTGGTGGTAAGAGACAACTCGGCGTAATTGTTAAAGCCCAATAATTGGGCTTTTTCATGACGCAGTGCCAGGATTTGCTCCATAAGCAAACTGTTGTCCCATTGCCCGTTTTGTGGGCCTTGGTCTGACGCGCGGGTTGAGAAGGCTTCGTAGTGTTCGCGGCGCAGTTCCCGGTCATCGGCATAAGTCATGACGGCTTGATAAGAGGGAAATTGCAGGGTTATCATCCAGCCTTCTTCATTGGCGC
Source organism: Methylococcaceae bacterium (assembly GCA_037129595.1). Taxonomy (GTDB): domain Bacteria; phylum Pseudomonadota; class Gammaproteobacteria; order Methylococcales; family Methylomonadaceae; genus Methylobacter_C. Next base: position 8,637 of record JBAXUR010000019.1, read on the forward strand.
TTTCCGCTGTTTGTTTGGCGCCCGCCAATGCAGAATCAGGCAAACCTGCCAAATCCTGTTCATGTCTGATCAGTTTGCTCCAGGCATTGGTTGCGTCCAGAATATTTTCTTCGTAGTTGCTGGCAAGACGCGATAATTCCTGACTGATTTCTTTGTAACGCTGCTTTTTTTCGCTATTCAGATCAACGCCGGATAATTTAAAATCTCTTAAGCCATTATGGATTATTTTCTGTTGAGCGTTATCCAGAGTTGCAAAGTCATCACTGTTTGCAATAATTTGATAAGCATTAAATAGTTGTTCATTTTGCCCCATTTCAGTCGAGTATTCACTGAGCTTGGGTAGGCAGGCGTTATAAGCCTCGCGCAGTTCATCCGTGTTAACAACCGAATTGATATGACTGACCGGAGACCAGGCTTTGTTGAGTCGGTCTTCAGCATTTTCCAGCGGTTCAATCAGATTTTTCCAAGTATAGTCTGTGGTTGCCAGCAGATGTTGCTCAACAACGGCACGCGCTTCGTCCAAGAGTTGCGTGATGGCAGGTTCAATGTGTTCCGGTTGTATTTGGGAAAATAAGGGCAGGGTGGAGTCGGATAATAAAGGGTTAGTCATGGTGTTGATTATGTTTTATGGGTGCATTTAGGTGTTTTACAACACGAACGGATACTTTTGTGATGTATCAAATAAACCACTGATTTGGGCGTAGTCAAAAATTATTTTTTTTGAGGGTCAAAAAACAACGCTGTTTTTGATAAATGATCGTGCCAACCGCGTCGGTTTTTATCAACAAGAATCCACAGAAAGCCAAGTCCGAAAAAGCCCCAAGAGGCAATGGCTGTGGTAAAACGGAGCAACGCTTGAGTCCAGCCAAGCGGTTTTTGATCAAGCGTCAGCACTTTTATTTTCCATGCACGCAAGCCTAATGTTTGTCCGCCATGCGTCCAAAACCAACCATAAAAAAAGAAGCTGATAATAACCAGGTAAACACGGTAAATTATTAATTGTTGGGCGCTAACCGCTTCCCCTGTCGTGAAAGGAAGTAACAGGGCTGTTGCGACAAATAAAACGGCAACAAGCAGAAAAATATCATAAAGTTGCGCCGCTAAACGACGAAAAAAACCAGGCGCAGACGGTAAGTCTCGCACCGGTTTTAACGGTTTTTTTGCTTTCGAAGACAATTAAACTTTAAATAAAGCTAGTTTTTGGCCAAAATACATGCACATCGCCATCAGTGCGCCCAGCATGATTAAGGAAAACAAGAAAGGCGGCCTATGGAACAGAAGAATACCGAAATCTGTTACAAAAATGCTGGTTAGTATAGGATGGTCAATGAAGCCATTAAGAATCTTTTTGAACATAACAATCCCGTCAATTACGCAAATGTTTGGTGCGAATGTTTAAAAAATGGTTGCCTGATCTTAAAATGAACAATAAGTGCTTGTAAAAATCAGTGCGCTGATTTTACTATAATCAAAAGGGTAATGTAAAAAAAAGAAGATTGATTGTAGGATAGAATGCTTCAAATGATATGATTGCCATAAATAAAATAACAAACAGGGTTAAAGGCCATTTTAAAATTCTTCAAAAAATTGATTAATTCAGCCAGAAATGAAGCTGAGCCAGTCGCGCCGCAAGTCAGAATATATTCGCGCCCGGAACATAATATTTCACGTGCCCAGATAAGTGAAAGTGCGCTGAAGGTTCTCTATAAACTGCAAAAGGAAGGCTACAGCGCCTACCTGGTGGGCGGTTGTGTGCGGGATTTATTGCTGGGGCGGGAGCCCAAGGATTTTGATGTGGTCACCAATGCCGATCCTGAGCAAGTCAGAAAAGTGTTCCGCAATTGTCGCTTGATTGGTCGCCGGTTTCGTTTGGCACATGTACATTTTGGCAGGGAAGTGATTGAGGTTGCGACTTTTAGAGGCGCAGGAGAAGAGCAAAATGACAAGCAGGTACTCAATAAAGAAGGGCGCTTGTTGCGGGATAATGTCTACGGAACTATTGAAGAAGATGTTTGGCGGCGCGATTTTACGGTAAACGCCCTCTACTACAATATCAAAGATTTTTCGGTGGTGGATTTTGTGGGCGGTATGGCCGATCATAAAGCCGCAGAATTAAAGCTGATAGGCGATCCTGACACGCGTTTTCGTGAAGATCCCGTGCGTATGCTCCGTGCCGTGCGTTTTGCCGTTAAGCTGGGCTTTAAATTGCATCCTGAGTGTGAGAAATCCATGCACAAGGTTGCGGAATTATTATCCAGCATCCCTTCCGCTCGGCTTTATGATGAAACGCTAAAATTATTCATGTCCGGGTACGCACTGCAAACGTTTGAAATGTTAAGGCATTATGGACTTTTTCAAGTGTTGTTTCCGGCGACAGAAAACTGTTTGTCGATAGAAGAAAACGGCTTTCCACGCTTGCTGCTGATTAAAGCGCTTGCGAACTCCGATAAAAGAATAGAGGAAGGTAAAACCGTTACCGCCTATTTTTTGTTTGCCGCTTTCTTGTGGGAACCTGTGCAGATGCGGGCCAAAGAAAAGATGGCAAAAGGGTTGGTTGAATTTATGGCTTATCAGGAAGCCGCCAATGAAGTGATTGCCATGCAGGTTAAAAGTACTGCACTGCCTCGCCACATCACCCTGGCTATGCGTGAAGTTTGGAGTTTACAACCCAAGTTTAATGCCCGCGTAGGCTCCAAACCCAGTCGCTTGATTACTCATCCCCGTTTTAGGGCGGGTTATGATTTTCTTTTGTTGCGTGCAGAGACCGGCGGTGCTGATCCAGAGTTGGCGCAATGGTGGAGTAAATATCAAGCCGCCAATGAAAACGAACAAAGAAAAATGACCCAACCTCCGCGTAAAGGGCCAGTGAGTAAGTCAAGACGAAGAAGGCCACCTCGGGAAAATGGTAAAGACACCACCACAGGGAAAGACGTGTAGGTTGCAGGCGAAGGTGATCGTTTTTTATTGTGCGCTTTTTACCTTGTACCACTTGGATTGACTATGAAATACACAGCTAGTGTGTCAACGGTTGCTTATATCGGCTTGGGCAGCAACCTTGAACAACCCGTTGCACAAATTACCTCGGCGCGTACCGCAATCGCTTTAATAAAGGGCGTGCAAGAATTGGCATTTTCCAGTTTGTACCATAGCTTGCCTATGGGGCCTCAGGATCAACCGGATTATGTCAATGCGGTTATGGGTATCAAAACCGACTTATTACCGATGGCACTGTTGCGCAGTCTGCAAGCTATTGAAAATGATCAGGGGCGGCTAAGAATAGGCGAGCGCTGGGGCGCAAGAACATTGGATTTGGATGTTTTAATTTATGGCGAACAAGAAATTGATGTGCCTGATTTAACAGTCCCCCACAAAGGCTTGGAAGAACGCTCTTTTGTTCTGTACCCTTTGTTTGAAATTGCTCCGGAACTAAGGGTGCCGGGTAAAGGTTCCATTACCGATTTGATTGCCAAATGTCCCTTGTCAGGACTGAGACGGATGGATTGACATGTATCACACGGTCCATGACTCCACAGTAAAACCGTTAACGGTCAATGAGCTGGCTGCCATGAAGCAGCGGGGTGAAAAAATCACCTGTTTAACGGCTTACGATGCCAGTTTTAGCGCGTTAATCGACAAAGTGGGGGTCGATATGATGTTGGTAGGTGATTCTCTGGGCATGGTTGTGCAGGGACAGGCGACAACGCTTCCTGTCACTATAACGGACATGGTTTATCACACGCGGTGCGTTAGTCATGTCAGACGCAGGGCATTTGTCATTGCTGATTTGCCCTTTATGAGCTATGCCACACCGATGGTTGCTGCCCAAAATGCCGCACTGTTGATGCAGGTTGGCGGCGCACAAATGGTCAAACTGGAAGGTCCCCGCGTTGACGTAGTCAGTTTTTTGGTTGATCAGGGTATTCCCGTCTGTGGACATTTAGGGCTGTTGCCGCAATGGATTAATCAATTGGGCAATTATAAAGTTCAGGGCAAAGAGCCTGCTGCTGCCGCAAAAATCATAGCCGATGCACATCAACTGCAAGAAGCGGGAGCCAGCTTGTTGGTATTAGAGTGCGTGCCGGCGAAACTGGCCAAAGAAATAAGCGCCCAACTGAGCATCCCTGTTATTGGTATTGGTGCGGGTGTTGATTGCGACGGACAAGTGCTGGTGCTTTATGACATGCTTGATATTGGCATCATTAAGCGCCCCCGATTTTCCAAAAACTTCATGCCGGGCGCAGCGAGTATCGAAGGCGCAATCAATGCCTATCATCAGGCTGTCAAACAGTCGCAATTTCCAACCGCAGAACATAGTTTCTAATGCAGATCGTTAACACAGTTTTTGACTTACGTGAGGTCATTAAAATATGGCGCTCAAACGGTGAAAGCGTCGCTTTTGTTCCGACCATGGGTAATTTACACGCCGGACATCTCCATCTGGTCAACAGAGCTAAAAAATCAGCTGATCGTGTTGTTGTCAGTATCTTTGTTAATCCTACGCAATTCGGAGTAGGGGAAGATTTTGAAACGTATCCGCGCACTGAACGTGATGACCGGGAAAAGTTGGAAGTCGAGGGCGCAGACTTGTTGTTTTTACCTGCGGTCGTCGATATTTATTCCCCTGATGCCAAAACAACAGTCACGGTAACCGGACTTTCAGAGCGTTATTGCGGCGCTTCAAGGCCCGGACATTTTAGTGGCGTTGCTACCGTTGTCTGTAAATTGTTTAATATCGTACAGCCTGATGTGGCTTTGTTCGGTCTTAAAGACTTTCAACAATTGACTATAATAAAAACGATGGTTCGGGATTTAAATATCCCCGTTGAAATACTAGGTATTGATACGGTCAGGGAGTCTGACGGCTTGGCACTGAGCTCCAGAAATAATTATTTGACGGCGACTGAAAAAGAAGTAGCTCCCAAACTTTATCAGGCATTATGTATCGCGCGTGACGCTATTTTGACCGGCAATCAGGCGTATGCCGAGTTAGAACAACAGGCACATCGGTTTTTACAGCAAGCGGGCTTTCAGACGGATTATTTTTCTGTGTGCCGCAGTTATGATTTAGAAAAGGCTGGACTCGATGATGTTTATTTGGTTTTACTGGCGGCAGCAAAGATGGGTAAAACAAGGTTAATTGATAATATTTATTTTTCCAGATAATTAATTAAGGTAATCATTATGAAGTTAACAATGCAATAAATACAGTGCTTGCACTGCCTGTTTGATTATAATTCTGTTAATGTTGGCTATCTAAAAAGTTGATGGACTGTCGCAAATAATGGATAATGTCTGGTTTTTAAACGTATTTATAGTGTTTTATTATGCAAATTACGATGCTTAAAGCAAAGTTACACCGAGCTACAGTGACTCGTTCAGAGTTGGGTTATGAGGGGTCTTGCGCAATTGACGGCACTATTCTTGACCTGTCAGGTATCAGAGAATACGAGCAGATTCAGATTTACAATATTAATAATGGGGCGCGTTTTACCACCTATGCCATTCGTGCAGAAAATGGTTCAGGGGTGTTTTCGGTTAATGGCGCTGCTGCACGCTTAGCCTGTCCTGGTGACCTGATTATTGTTTGTGCTTACACAATATTGGATCAACAAGAATCTGAAAAGCATAAGCCGACTCTGATTTATTTTAACGAAAAAAACCAAGTTTTACGCTCTGCCTCATCAATACCTGTGCAGGCCGCCGGCTAGTGTTTTAAAGAAGTTTAATCAAGTAAAAAACCCGCAAGCCAAAGGGCTTGGCGGGTTTTTTATTGGCTATGAGTTTGTTTCGGCATTGGAAAACAAACGATGATTTGGCGGTTTCGATCATAGAGCAGGGATGACACGGACCAGACGGATTTCAACGGATTTTTTAGCCAAAAAAATACCTATCGTTATATAGACTTTCAGAAATTAAATTTCCAATTCACGTTGCTGTAAGCCCATACAGATACCATCCCTTGAAGCATAGGTATCTACACAACTTTTTCGTATAATAAAAACAATGAGTTACAAAATTTCCAAGCTCCCTCTCCTGCTGGAGAGGGTTGGGGTGAGGAGAATAAAATCAAGCAGTTATATTTCCCCTCATCCCAACCTTCTCCCTCAAGGGAGAAGGAGTTGGTACTTGTGTAGATACCTATGCCCTTGAAGGGATGGTATCTGTCGACAGAGAAATTATTTATCTGAAAATGTATAAATTCCTATTCCGGGAGCGCTGAGCCCCAGCTCGGCGTAGTTACCATCCTGCCTTAATCAACCTTATTATCCCATGCCAAATTGGGGCTTGGCGTTCCCAAAGAGTTATTTCACGAAGTCGGCTATCCACAGTTGATAGCCAAAAATTAACGTTAGCAAGTATTAGCGCATAGACCAATAGCATTAATCCGCTGAACGCCTTCCCCGGCTTTTTATACTCTCCAACCTACCACAGTAATGCCTCTGTCACAAAGTGTTGTTATTTTATACTGAATGGACTTAGAAATAATTCATATTGGACGAATGTACCCTTTAAGCTTTCTAACCTTTACTAGTGGAACAGTTATTATGGAATTTGAATTTAGCAAAACCAAACTCGCACTCGCGGTGCTTACGGTGATCGGCACTATGGCCATCGCACCGTCGTCCGTCATCGCAGCAACTAAAACAGCAGGTACTTATGTAGCCGGTGACTTTCATAACCACACTACTTGCTCTGATGGTTCTATCTCAATGCAAAAGTTGGTTAAGAAAGTAACTGACAAGACTGATACACCTTGGGGTCTGGATTGGTTCGTACAAGCCGGTCATGGTGGTAACGGTAACCGTAACTGTACTTTAGTTGAAGATGCAACTTTAGGTACCCTTGCTTATCCCTACACGGCAGGTGTTGGCCCTACAACAACTTGGCAAAGCTCCCCTACACCCGTGACACCGAAGGGTCTAGTTTCTGGCACTGCGCCTAACCAAAACATGTGGCGCTGGCAGTCAATCCAAGAAATTCAATACCCTTTGATTGAATATCTTGCTGCTTTAAAAAATCAACCCATGTTTATCGGTGTTGAATCTGTTGTTGCAGGCCATGAACATTCTTCTATGTCTGTGATTACTGGTCAGATGCCTACTTCGCTTGATACGGCTGTTTTACCTGGTTCAGCTGGCTACACACCATTGGGCAACGCTACTGCTTTGGCACAATGGGAATATTGCTTCGACCGTAATGATACAGACAACAGTACCGGCAACACCACAAGTTCAATAGTGGGTAACAACTGGAACTGTTCAGTCACCGGCAGTTTGAATGCCGGCGATGCGAATTGGAACGCCACTGCGCAAAAGCTGACTGGCAACAGCGGCGTCGCGGGTCACAACAAGACTGTTGAAGCGCTTAAGTGGATGGCCGAAAATCATCCGAACGGCAGTTATTACGTTCCAGCCCATTTAGAACGCGCCGGACCATTTAACACAGCGGGTAGTAACGGTTTTAACGTAGAGCATTTACGTAACTTTAACAACGCCGCACCTAAAGTGGCTTTCGGCATGGAAACTCAACCGGGTCATGGCGCTTCTTCAAACCGTGGAGAATACCAAGTAAACCGTAATAATTTCGGAGCAGGTAACTTCAACAACGGCTCTGCTTTGGTTTCTGTCGACTCAGTCGGTGGTACAACTTACGGCGGCACAGGTGTTTACGGCGCACAAATTGGTGGTGTATGGGATGCAATGCTAGGTGAAGGCCGTAATTTCTGGTTCTTTGCAAGTTCAGACTGGCACAACCGTGGTTCGTTCGGTGCAGATGACCGTCGTTCAACACAAGATTTCTATCCTGGCGAATATCAACGTAACTACACATTGGTACGTAACGGTGCTGACAAACTGCGCCCACAAACTATCGTTGACGGTCTAAGAACCGGTAACAACTTTGCATCGAGTGGTCAGTTGATCGATCGTTTGGCTTTCATCGCCTGTGCCTCTTATACCGGTCCTGCTGCACGTACCAACGCGGCTGTTGAAGCATTAGCAGTAACGGCAGCAACCAGCAACACTGATATCAATGTTTCAGGTTGTGCCACTATGGGTGAAAAACTTGTCGTACGTCCAGGTGCAGAAATCGTTGTATCTATCGTAGCACGTGACCCAAGCGGCACAAACTATTCGCCTTACACATTCAACAACCCTTCATTGGCACAAATCAGTGTAAGCCAACCGTTGAATATGCCAGTTCTTGATCACATTGACGTGATCCGTGGTCTTGTGACTGGTTATAAAACACCCGGTGCTGCTGATTACTCAGGCGAGTGGCCACGTAATACCAATTGGTTGGCAGCAGATGGTTCTACGCCTGCTAATTTAGACGGTGTACCCGCAGCGGCTAAAAACACCAGCACTGCGGTTATTAAAACCTTTAACAACAGCGGTAGCAGTGTCTGGGCTAGTGCAGGTAATGATTTAGTAAAAATGACTTACCGTATTCCTGCAGTTTCTGCATCACAGTATGTTCGTTTACGCGGCACCAACCTTCCTGCGTCTGTCCCTTATGAGACCGATGCTAACGGTAACCCAAAAGCTGATATTTTCACAAACGCTGGTAACACAGCGATGCTGAAAATCCCATGTACTGCAACAGGTACTAACTTAAGTGGTTCTACAAATGGCTCAATCACTGGTAACGCGATTGACGGTTGTCCAGCTCATTTAGCAACAGCTTCAGGCGCAAGTCCAATCACAGGACAAAAAGCTGTTTCTTACGACGTAGCGGCATGGTCTGATCTTTGGTTCTACAGCAACCCGATTTACGTTCAGGTAAATAACTCAACAATTGTCGCTGGCGTCAAGTAAGCGCTGTCAACATACCAATTATTAACCTATAAACAGGAATACAAAATGAAATACAAAAAACTACTTGCATTGGCCTTGGTCGCTGCAACATCACCTGCTTTTGCGTCCAACTTTACCGTGGATTTCGAGAAAACTTGGGATTATGCCAACGGCGACGTAAACGAGTACTACAACGGTGGCGCTGCTGCTGATGGCAGTACGGGTGGCTCCAATCTGGGCGTTTCTTTCGTGAACGTTTCCGGTCTGTCTAACGATAGTTTAACTACTTATTACAGCAATGCTCCATCGATGCTGGGCGTAGCTTATGCGCACGATGCGGCATTCATGAATGTCGCTGCCGGCGTTGATAATGCGTTGTCGTTCTCGTACTCAAGCGCTACAGCCGTAACCTCTGCGGTAACAGCTTGGACCGGTCTTAACGGCACCGGCACTCTATTGGGTAGTTTCGACCTGACAGCCAATAGCAGCAGTGCATACGATGGTTGGACAGCTACCACTTTCAACTTCATCGGCACCGCCCAGTCGTTTAACCTGACGACAGCCGGAGCCAACTTTGTCGCGCTGGACAACATCAGTGCTGTTCCAGTCCCTGCAGCCGCATGGTTATTCGGTTCGGCTTTGGCGATGTTCGGTGCGGTTAGACGTCGCGGAAAAGCTTCTGTCTAAATGCAAAGATGATTTGGATCAATTGATCCTTTAATCGGAAAGCGCCGCGCGTTATCGCGCGGCGCTTTTTCTGTTGGGGCTCCGTGCTACAATAAAGTCGAAACGGCTTTTATCGGAGCGATATAGCTCGTTTTTTCGGGTTCCCGTTTTTTATTCTAAATAGTTACCATGTCCACATTATTAAATACTTCCACCCTGACTGATTCCTCAGCTTCCCGTCGCGCTTCAGCCTGGCCGAACTGGTTGCGTGAGCCGCTGTTACACTTTATCGTGCTGGGCGGCTTGCTGTTCGCCATCGACCATTATTTGGTCGGACAGACCGACGATCCCAACACCATCGTGATCACCGAAGAAGTGGACGACGAAGCCGATCAGTTATTCCTGGATACTTACGGGCGTAAACCAGACGACAAAGAGCTAACCGCATTGCAAAATGTCTGGCTGGACAACGAAGTACTTTATCGCGAAGGCTTGTCGCTTCAGCTCGACAAGGCCGACGATATGATCCGAAATCGGGTTATTTTTAAAGCCTTAAGCGTCATTGATGCAAACGTCAAAGTTCCACCTTACGACGACAAATTACTCCGCGACTGGTTCGAAAACCACCGCGCCAAATACGACGAACCCACTCGTTACGATTTTCAAGAAGCAGTTATGTCAGGCGATAACTCCGAAGCAACGGTACGAAGCTTCGTAACCGCTTTAAATTCCGGAACGCCCGGCGACGCAAATGCCGACTTACGTGTCTTCAAAGCTCGGCCTAAAGCCAACCTCGAACAAAGCTACGGGGCAGATTTTGCTAAAGCGCTAGACTCTGCACCGGTTAACGAATGGCGTGCCTATTCAACCCGTGAGGGCTGGCGCGCAATCAAACTGGATGTGATTACGCAACCTAAACCCGCCGAATATGATAATCTTCGTGGTGTGGTTTTCCAAGACTGGACTGACGCGACCTTAGCTGAACAACGTAGTGCTGCCGTGAAACTTCTAGCCAAGAAATACACAATCAAACTCGAGATTGTAAAACCATGATGCGAATAGTCCGAACTGCACTATTAACAATCCTGACGTTACTCAGCACAACATCTGGTGCTCATGAGATGAGCATGGCCGAAATGCAGTTGCGCGAAGTAACCAAGGGTGAATTTCTATGGCAATGGATGGCTGGCGAAAAACGTGCACCCAGTGATGTTTTAAAGCTGGTCTGGCCCGAGGGTTGCCATACCGAAACCAATCTATTGAAGTGTGATGAGGCCGGTTTAGAAGGTACTTTGTCCATTGAAGGATTAGGTAACGGGTTCTCTGCGGCAATGATCAAGATACTATGGCTGGACGGACAAACCCGCGTTTATACGCTGTCAACAGGTCAGCAAAAAGTACATTTATATGGCTCTGCCAATGATCAAAGGGACTTGGGAGAAATCGCTTCAGCCTATCTTTATTTGGGCGTCGAACATATCCTGTCCGGCACTGATCACCTGCTGTTTGTGATTGGCCTGCTGTTTCTGGTCGGTTTTAACCGTCAGTTGGTATGGACAATCACCGCTTTTACCGCTGCACACAGTGTAACCTTGGCATGCAGTGCGCTGGGCTGGCTGGAATTACGGTCACTGCCGGTGGAAGCCTGCATCGCATTGTCCATCGTACTCGTTGCTGGCGAGGCATTGCATCAGCAACAGACGTTGGCCAGACGCTGGCCGGCGTTGTTGGCTTTCCTGTTTGGCTTGGTACATGGCTTGGGTTTTGCCGGGGCGTTAAAGGAAATCGGCTTACCTGAAAACCATTTGCTGCCGGCTCTGCTGACCTTCAATGTTGGCGTTGAGATCGGACAATTACTGACAGTAACTTGCGCATGGATACTTTGGCGAGTGGCCTCGCGCTGGCCTCAAGTTGTTCTGGCTCGCCCGGTCGTGCTTTATGGCATCGGTTCGGTGGCAGCGTATTGGTCTTGGCTGCGCGTAATGGCGATCTTCGGCTAACGTTTCCACTTTTTATTGTAGTTGTTCACCTCCCCCTTTGAAAAAGGGGGATTGAGGGGGATTTATCTAATAAAATCTCCCCTAACCCCTCTTTTTCAAAGAGGGGGACTGAATAATTACTTTTTATTCTCTACCACATAATTATTCGATATGAGCGAAGTCATCGGTATTTTCCCCACCCCGTTCATGCGGGTGCCAGCCGCACTGCCGGCAGATTTAGTCAGTGGCCTGATTCAGCATTTCAGCACCTTGACGATGCGGGACAACAACTCATCCGCCAACCTGTCGCACACCGAAATGCTTAGTCCTGGCGACAGCCCGTTGCTTGTGGAAGTCGCTGCCTTGGTCACGCCACATTTAACTGAGTTCGGGGCGCTACTCTTTGGCGAGCGCATGGGCTGGTCGCTGAAGGAAATGTGGGTTAATGTGCTGGACGCTGGCGGCCATCAGGCCATGCATAATCACGCCAATAGTTTCATTTCGGCCGTGGTCTACCTGACTCCCACGCATACCTCGTCGCGCACGGTTTTTATGAAGTCGCCCGGCGGTACGGATTTCAGCTTCAAGAACGACCATCCCGGCATGGTCACCGGGCCTTATAATGCCGAAAAATGGATCAGTCCCGAGCCGAAACCGGGGGACTTGGTACTCTTCCCCAGTTATCTGATGCACGCAGTTCCTCCGAATGCAGGCGAACGGCGTATCTCGCTGGCCATGAACGCCATTCCTTCCGGGCTGGATTCCTGGGGCTATACCATCAAGTTTAGCGCTTGATGCCCGGTTACGCTCCGCTGGTGACATTACTGCAACCCGATTTTTTCAAATCGACAAACCCAAGATCTACACTTTGATTATCAATCCTGTCTTATCCCCCGTTCTTTCTAGCTCCGTCGGCGTTTGGCGTCGACGGGCATCACTGGTCTTAATGATAGCTTCCGGCTTTACGGGTCTGGGTTACCAAATTGTCTGGACGCAACAATGTGCGTTGTGGCTGGGTCACGAATCCGTTGCCGTGCTGGCCGTAGTGGCGGCGTTCTTCGGCGGTCTGGCTGTAGGCGCTTTGTTGATGGGGCCACAGATTGAGCGTAGTGGACATCCCGTACGCTGGTATGTCGTTTGCGAATTAGCCATCGCGTTTTGGGGGCTGGTGTTGCTTCAGTTGATGTCGCCATTCAACAGTTGGGTACTCGACTTTACCGGTGTACAGCCAACCTCGGCATGGCAGTGGACGGTGGCTTTTTTCGGCACATTTTTGCTGCTGTTGCCCGCCACGGCAGCGATGGGCGCAACGCTGCCAGCCATGGAGCGGGTCACTGCGCAAATGCGCATCGAAGGGCGTTCTATCGCTGCGCATTACGCTGCGAATACCTCGGGCGCAGTAATCGGTGTGTTGGCGACTGCCTTTTGGTTGGTTCCAACCTTGGGCCTGGCCTCCACAGCGAATATTTGCATCGCACTTAACCTGCTGTGTGCAGCGGCGGCAATGGTTTTGCTTCCGCAGCATTCTGAGGCGGTGCAATCGCCTGGCCCATCCCTGTCATCAGAACGGCGAGGTGCACTGACGCGACTGGCTTGTACCGGTCTGCTGGGCATCGGTTATGAAGTGCTCGTGGTGCGAATTCTTAGCCAAGTGGCCGAAGACACCGTTTATACTTTCGCCATATTATTGGCGGTTTATCTGGTGGGTAGCGCGTTGGGCGCTGCTGCTTATCACCGCTGGCTCGCTCGGTTCGGCAATCCGGAAAAGCTGGGTGATCGTCTACTCTGCGCACTGGCAGTCGCTTGCCTGATCGGTACGGCCAGTCTGTGGGCCTCCGACCCGCTTAAGATTCTATTGCTTGAAAAATTGGGCACCAGCATGGTAACGGGCATCAGCATCGAAGCGCTGTTGGCGCTGGCGGCCTTCGGGCTACCCACGCTGGTCATGGGCGCGGTGTTTACCCACTTCAGTGCATCCGCAAGCGTATTCGGTGTCAGTTTTGGTCGGTCACTGGGTGTCAACACACTGGGGGCGGCCGCAGCACCGCTGCTCTTTGGCGTACTGATAACCCCGGGGCTGGGGCCAAAACTGGCCTTGCTGGTTATTGCCGTAGGCTATCTGGCGCTGATGACCCGGCGCGTATGGTTCACTCCCACTTTCTGGGTGCCCGCAGGTATCGCTTCGGCGCTGGCTATCTGGGCACCCTCGCTTGCTTTCATCGACATTCATGAGGGTGGGCACCTCGTCAGCTACCAAGAGGGAATTATGGCTGCCGTGAGTGTCGTGGAAGACGCCGAGGGCGTTGCGCGACTGCGAATCAACAACCGGCAGCAGGAAGGAAGCAGCTCGTCTTTGCTGGTCGACGCCCGCCAGGCTTTGCTTCCGGTACTCCTGCATCCGGCACCGCAGCGTGCGCTTTTCCTGGGCTTGGGCACGGGAATGACAGCGTTTTCTGCCGCTGAAGATCCAACCCTGCAGGTCGATGCCGTGGAACTTTTGCCTGAGGTCATTGACGCAGCACAATACTTTCGGCGAGTTTTTGCGGACGGTGTTCCCAATCCCCGCTTACATTTGATAGCGTCTGACGCCCGCCGCTATGTGCGTGCGAGCAAACAACACTACGACGTTATCGTTTCGGACAACTTCCATCCGGCGCGCAGCGGATCGGGTGCGCTTTACACCGTGGAACATTTTCAAGCGGTGCGGGATCGTCTCACCGCTGATGGCGTATTTTGCCAATGGTTGCCACTCCATCAACTTGACATGGAAACCTTGCGCAGCATCGTGCAGTCTTTTATCGCCGTGTATCCTGGTGGTCGGGCCATTTTGGCAAGCAACAGTCTGGATACGCCGGTGCTGGGTCTCTTGGGTCGAAGCGACGACGCCCACTTTAACGTTGAACGATTGCGCGAACGTTTGGCTGTCAACGCCTTTCCAAAAAGCCCAGCCGACTTCGGAATCGAAGATGAATTTGCCTTGTTCGGCAGTTTCATCGCCGGACCAAAAGCCTTGAAGCACTTCGCAGGCAACGCCGCCACCAATACTGACGACCATCCAGTCGTTGCCTACCTCGCACCCCGCATCACTTATGCGCCTGATTCACAGCCGAGAGATCGGCTGATTGCTCTACTGCATGAACTTTCCATTGAGCCGTCGGAAGTGATTGATGCCACAACCGACATCGCCTGGACTCGCCGACTGGCCGACTACTGGGCGGCACGCAGTCGCTACGTTGAGGCAGGTCGATCCGTCCGGCCGTCAGCAAACTTACAGGACATGTTGTCGCAGGTGCGTGAACCGCTGTTATCCGTATTGCGCATCAGCCCGAATTTTCGCCCCGCCTACGACCCGCTAGTCCGTATGGCGTCCGCTCTTGGCGAAACCGATGCGTTCACTGCCCGTGCGTTACTGACTCAACTTGTACAGATACAACCTGCACGCCCAGAAGCCGAATTGGTTCTACGTAACCTGGCCAGTTCGGCACCTTGAGCGCACTCTACTCACATTTACCCGGTAGATGCCGGTTTCGATCATAAAGCACGGATTAGACGGATTTCAACGGATTTTTTTTAGCCGAAAAAAATACCTATCGTGATAGCTGATGTTATGAAGAAACGTCTCTTATCCGTGCTTACCTGATAATTCCGTGTCATCCGTGTTCTATTTTTTATCAATATATAAAAAGTAGTAGGGTGCGCATCGCGCACCTAAAATCTATAGTCTTTCAGAAATTAAACTTCCACTACACGACAATTTAACTCACATGGATAACATCCCTCAAAAGGATGGTATCCATTAGCATCGAAATTATTTATCTGAAAATCTATAACGTCGCTTGTACAACCTCAGAAATTGAGTGTAAATGTTGCTCGTACCATTCTTGGTTCGACAGGATGTTTCATAATGCCGGTTTGTGGTGCAGCACCTGCTGGATAGGCATATTGATATGCATAAGAAATATCGTTGGCGGTCGAATCAAAAATATTGAACAGATCAAGCTCTAGTTTATATTTTTTTTGTTTATACCCCGTACCTAAATTGACGGTACTTGTATTCCCTGCCCAGTATGTACCAGACGAATCTAGCGGCATGTCTCCAAAATGGCGTAAACGTATCGTGCCAAACAAACCGTTAGGTGCAATTGCTGTTGCGCCCGTTGTGATAACCCTGCCCACAGAATTTGGGATATAACTGTTAATTTCACCTTCCGGGATCGTTACATAACGTGCCGAAGTCATTGCAAAATCAGCGTCCAGTGTTAACCAATCTGTAGGTTTATAATAATTGGACCATTCAATGCCGTAGCGGTGGGATTTCCCATTGATCTCGGTTGTCCCTGCATCGCCCGTAAAAACCAGTTCCTGATTACTTTCTAGCCACCATAATGCCAGAGTGCTGTTTAAATCTTTAATAAAGTTGCTGCGAATGCCGATTTCGCCTCCGCGTGACTGAGCCATAGGTGAGATCTTGGCAGCATTACTGTCGAGTATATTACCGTTATTGGGATCGCGTTGTAGCGTAGTGCCTCGGGCATCGTTGGAGTGGTAACCGAAACCGCCATTGATAAAATATTCAGTATCAAACCAGGGGCCGAAGACCAAGCTTAGCTTTGGGCTGACTAATGCTTGCCCTCGATTGCCTGAGTTGGCCGCGTTAACACTAGGATCATGTGTGGCCGTGTCGAGGACGGTGACATCGTTATGGATAAGATCCCCTCTTAAACCAGCAATAGTCCGTACTTTTTCATGCCAAAAGGTCTGGTTTTTAAGATATAGACCTGCTGTAGTCTCACTGATATTGCTATTACTGACTGTGCTGAAATATTGCCTGTTGACTGTGTGATCTAGTCCCAAGCCTATGATTTCATCGTGACGAAGTTGAAAACCCACGGTGTTGTCCATGTCCAAACCGAATAATTTGTTGTAGCGAGTATGTTCAATATTGCCGCCGGTCTGTACCCGATGTTCGAACTGGTGTATCTGATCACCGCCTGGAAAATTGATAGTATCGGTATAGCCGGTAAAGTTGGAAAATAAATTTACATCGTAATACAGGGCATAGATATTAGCGTCATTTTTCCAGTTATCACCTTTGTTCCAGAGGTTGCTTGAAAAGCTGTAGCGGTTGGTTTTACCTCCATCCGAAGGATCCATGGTGCCGTATAAGTTGAGTGTGCCGTTATCAACCAACGCCTGGGGTATCTGGTTGGTTGCCGTCCAGTCATTGGTATAGCCTTTGCCGTTAACCGACACACCCCAATCGTCTTTGTTAAGGGTGTATCGCAGCATGCCGTTGAATTTTTTTGAATCCTCTGGCTGTTGCCAGACGCCGTTGTAGAAGTTGAACTCGCCGGCATAAAGTAAATTGCCGTTACCGACTTTGTTGGAATTAGCAACCAACGTCCGGTAATAACCGAACTCGCCGCCGGTAAACTTAAGAATGCCTTCAGGTAATTTATCCATTGAGAACATTTTCGAATAACCGGCTGATGAAAAATCACCGATTTCCGCATAATACGGCCCCTTGCCGTATTCAATATGCTCCACCAACTCGGGAATGACGCTATTAATGTCCATATAGCCTTGTCCGTGAGCATGAGTCGGCATGTTCATCGGTATGCCATCGACATAAGTGGTAAAGTCGGTGCCGTGATCGAGATTAAAACCGCGTAAGAAATATTGATTAGCCTTACCTGAACCGCTGTGCTGAGTAGCCACTGCGCCGGGAACCACTTCGATCAACTCACCATTACGGGAAAGTGGTCGATATTCAAATTGTGCCTGACTGACTTCGCCCTGCGATGCTGATCCGGTCATGCCTATAAGATCTTTTCCACGCCCGTCTTCAGTCACGACCATTTCTTCTAATTCTACGGTCGTATTTTTGCTGGTTTTCGATTTGGCTTTTACTGTGGTTTCAGTAGTTTCGGTGGGTGGAACTTCTATTTCTTGGGCATTAACGTTGCCCCCAAGAAAAAAGGTAAAAGTGAGTGCCAGGAAACGTAGGGTTGCTATGCCGGCGCAATGTAATAGTAAGGTGGCAAATACAAATCCCAAAGTGTAAGAAATTAAACTCGTTGAAGCCGATATTTCCAGGCCATGCGCATAGCCATGAAAAAAAGCAAAGAAGGCAACGATCAGGACATTTATCCGGGTAGTGAATTGTACTTTTTGGATAATGAATGCACTAAATACCAAGCCGGACAGCAAAATCATGATTTCCGCATTTGGAACACAAAAGCTTGCGGCACCAGTAAGTCCGCCAAGAGTCATGACGCTGACAAACGTGATTGGCAACATCCAAATGGCCTGTCCACGCAGCTGAGCCGCCCATATTCCCACTGCAATCATGGTTAGAAGATGATCCCAGCCTTGCAGGGGATGATCAAAACCATTGTCCCAATCCCTGCTGGTAAGAGCATCTGTTGGAATTTTAATGAATGATAAAGAAAGTAGCGACAGTAAGCCCAAGCAAAATAGAATTTTGTTCAGATTAAAACCGAAAAAAATCAATTTATTATTTTTGTTTAGCATGGAGTCCACAAATAAAATGAAACGATTGTATCATTTTGGTAAACCCCGGAGGGTTACAGTAATGTGACACTTTTTGTCGCAATAAAACCGTTTTGAAATTCTTGTGAAGAAACGTCTCTTATCCGTGCTTATCTGTTAAATCCGTGTCATCGGTGTCCTGTTTTTTTATCAAAATTTAAGGCTAGCAGGCGCTTCACGGCTTGTTAATCACTTCATCCTTCAATACATCGAAAGCGTTAAAGGCAATGTTTAGGCTGAGTTTCAGGTTAATAATGCTGGCGATGGTGGTGCTGGTAAAAATGCAGATCATAATGGCAATTTGATATTTCACTGCTAACCACGGCTCACTGCCACCCAAAATTTGCCCCGTCATCATGCCGGGTAAAGAGACCAGACCCATGGTACCCATGCTGGCGATGGTCGGATTAATGGCTGCTTTAATGGCATCCCGAAAATAGGGCTGCACGGCTTCCCAACGGGTCGCGCCCAGCATTAAAAAAGTCGCATATTCGTTCTCGTTTTTGCGGAGTGCCGAATAAAAACGCTCCAATGCGATGACATTGCCTTGCAGACAATTGCCCAGAATCATTCCGGCCAACGGCACGATATAGCGGGCATCGTAAAAGTGGGTCGGTTGAATGACCAGAATCACCAGATAGGCGGTGGAGAATAATATACTGGAGGCAATCGCGGTAAAGGTGGCTAACGCAAAATAACGCGCTTTAAGTCCGGCACGTTTTAAAATGGTTATATCGGCGACTATCAACATCACCAATATCCATAAGCCGTTTAGCCAAGGATTGTTAAGCGTAAACAGTGTCTTGAGATAAATGCCCACCAGCGCCAACTGGAGGCTCATGCGTAGCAGGCTGATGCCTATATCCCGGCTTAAGCGCAAACCGATAAACCACAGCAGTATCCACGGTAGCACACAAAGCCCGTAAAGCAGCGCCATTTGCGGCAAGCCGATATCAAGTGTTTCCATGTCGCTTTACCTCAGTCAATCGACCCGCCTCAAGGGTAAAAATAATATCACTGAGTTCCAGCCATTTAGGGTCATGAGCGACCGAAAGCACCGTCAACTCAGGGCTCGAGAAAACATCGAACACGGCTTGTTTGCTTTGGGCATCCAAAGCGCTGGTGACTTCATCCAGCAGATACACGGTTTTACCCAGTAACAGGCCGCGTGCCAGCGCAATCCGCTGTTTTTCACCGCCGGAAATACGGCTGCTTTCCTGATTTAAAATACTGACGGGCAGTTGCAGTCGTTGTAATACTTCAAGCAGTTGCGCTTTTGTGGGTTTATGTTCACGATGTGCCTTAAATTGAAAAGGCAAGAGCAGCGCGTCTCGTACCTTTTCGGCGCCCAACATGGGTTCTTGTCCAATGTAAGCGGTGCAACTTCGAATGATCTGAATTGATGCCGGCGTTAACGGCATTTCTTTAAAGTAAACGCTGCCGGTTTGTAACGGATGCAGTCCCAACAAGGTTCTTAAGACACTGCTTTTACCGGAACCGGATTTACCGCATAACAACGCTTTTTCTCCGGGAAAAAGAGCAAAGCTGATGTCGGCTAGAATCACTTTTTCGTGGGCAATAACCGATACTTGATCGAAACGAATGATAGGTGACATTAAGTGATTATTTCATATAAAAATCATTGGATTTTTTTGGCTTGATAGCTTATCTGGAAAAACAGATTTAATCAGCTTATCTTTCGGGAAGACCCAGACAATAATACTGAATCAAATTAACATGAAATTTAGGGGAGCGTGCATTAAAATATTTAACACAACAAAAAACCATGCGTTATCCAATGTCATTAAGTTAAGCATACCAATGGAGTAAAACAGCTTTAGCTGTTTTTACAGGCAATAGCTGAAGCGATTGCACTCCAGTTTTTTGGCTCTATGTGAATCATAATGGGTAAATAATAAAAAATACCGATAGTTACAGGTCTTATTATTAGCTGAAAACGCCCAAGCCGTCATCCCGGCATGGACTGCCGGGATCCAGTGTACAAGGATGTACTAATCGATACTGCATAGTATTTATTAAAATTGAAGCTATAAATCAATTAATTGTATGCTTTGTAATTGCCATCCATGGCAACTGGATTCCGGCAATCCCTGCCGGAATGACGGCTTTACGATTTGTGTTAATATCAGCTTATCATTGCACACACTAAGATTTTTAATTATGTATTATTGTGTCACCCACTGTAAATCACATAGAGCCAGTTTTTTAAACAACTTGCACTTAACTTAATGTCATTGATGCGCACTCCTCAGTGGCTATTTTTTTTATGGGTAGCGTGAAATAAAAGGTGGTTCCTTTACCAACTTCGCTATTAAAATGCAAATGACCTTCATGGGCTTCGATAATGGAGCAGCAAATAGATAAGCCCATGCCCATGCCTTCTGTCTTGGTGGTGTAAAAAGGCATTAATATTTGCTGTTGCTGATCGTCAGGAATGCCGGGGCCATTGTCTTTTACTCTGACTTCTATGCCCTCATTAAGCGTTAACAAGCTATCAATGGATATCTCTTTTTGCTGGTTTTCAAGACAACTATCGAAGGCATCGGCGCTGTTTCTGATCAGATTTATGATGACCTGTTCAATTTGTATCCTATCAACGTTAATAAGCGGCAGAGGGCTTTGTAATTGAAGGGTTAGCGTTATATTGCCCAGTTTTAGTTCAGGTAGACACAGACCGGCCGCGTCTTGAATTAATTCATTAAGGTCGGTCGCTGCAACTTGCTTGGTATTGGATTTAACAAACTCCCGCATGCGGCGAATGATCTGTCCCGCTCTTAACGCCTGTTGCTGGGTTTTGTAGACTATCTCGGCAAGCTTCTCCAGGTTAGGGCTTTCAGCTTTCATCAGGTTTAAACTGGCTTGCGTATAGGTAGCAATGGCTGTTAAGGGTTGGTTAACTTCATGGGCGATACCGGACGCCATTTCGCCCATCAAGCCAAGGCGCGTGACATGAGCCAGTTGATTTAGATGCTCTTTGTCTTGCTGCTCTTGGTGTTTACGCTTGGAAATGTCCGTATGTGTCCCAATCATCCGCAAGGGTGTACCCTCTTCAGTGTAATCAACCACCATGCCACGACTCAAAATCCATTTGTAGCTCTTATCCTTGCAGCGCAGGCGATATTCAACAACGTAAATCGTCGTCTTTCCATCCAGGTAGGCTTGCAGTGTTTCTGCAACATGTCGCTGGTCATCAGGATGAATACGATCCAGCCATTCATGATTAGTAGGCAGGATATCATCTTGGCTATAACCCAACATCTCTTTCCAGAGACGCGAATAAACGGCCTGATCGGTCAGGATATTCCAGTCCCAGACGCCATCACCGGAACCTTCTATGGCAAATTTCCAGAGAAATTCGCTCTCACGTAACGCATGCTCTATTTGTTTACGCTCGGTGATGTCGCGTGCCGCCGCAAATACGCCCAGCACACAGCCCTTGTCGTCACGGTACACGCTGGCATTATAAATCACTTCTGTGACCTTGCCGGAAACATGCTTTATAGCCAACGGGTAATCAGTCACAAAACCGTTCGAGAATACCAATTGATAGCCTTCGCGGGCTTTTTTTGCATCGGTAAAATAATCCGCGAAGTCGCTGCCGATCAGCTGCTGTCGATCCAAGCCGGTTACCCGTTCCGTAGCTCCGTTGACATCGGAGATCTTGCCTTCTGATGATATCGTTACCAAGGGGTCCAAACTCGCTTCCAGTAAACTGCGGGCATACTGCGCGGCATCCTGAATAGCTTCTTTACTGTTGTTTATAGCGGTGTGTGCCAACAAAAGTTGCTGATAGGTGAGTGCAAACGCACTGTTGTCCCAGTTGGTGCCAATCATGCACTGGGGGATACCCGCCTTATCCGTGACCACATGAGCATGTCCTTTAAGGTGGTGTACTTCCCCATTCGCCCAGATCACGCGAAAATCGGGGGTATAATGGCTCTTGCCGGAAATGGCATCTTGTAGTGCGGCCTCGGTTACCGCTCTGTCGTCCGGGTGTAGTCGATCATACCAATCATTATAAACACCCGAGAAGTCCTTCCGGTTGCAGTCGTACAGGGCCAACATGCCATCGTCCCAGATTAGTTCATGGGTTTGCAGATTATATTGCCATATACCAACCTTGCCTGAGCTGATGGCAAATTTCAGGTATTGATGAGACTGCTCCAAAGCTTCGTTGGTAATGTTTTGCAGTTTGGTCAATTCCACATTGAGGATGTTTTCACTCTCCACGCGTGCCGTTAAAAATAATTCAGTAGACGCGGCATCAGGTATTAATGGTTTTGTCGTTGTTACCTCGTTCAGCATGATACGCAACGTAGAATTTATGGGTAAACAGTCAAGCCCGACACTGACTTCAGTATTACCACAACCTTTTAACGATAAAATAATAGTGCGTTGCTGTTTGTGCTTTTTTAATTCACGGCAAAAAAGAGACCACTGAGCGCTATGTTGTACCGTCACCAAGCTCGCAAAACTACTGGCTAACAGGTCTCGACGCTCTATTCCAAAAAGCTTGGTAGCTGCAATGTTAACATCAGAAATTAGTCCCTTATCGGAGAGCACGAGATAGCCGATAGGTGCATTATTAAATAGATCAGCATAATAGGCGTCTGATTCTTCATGCTTGTTTTTGACGTTTCGGAGATGCTCGTTCTGAACTTCCAGTTCAATGTGGCGCATCTGAAGATCATGAAGCAATTTTTCTGGGGAACAATTAACAGAGCTAAATGCATCTGATATTGATGAGTCGGTGTTCATATTAGCCTCTGCGATTGACTTTTTTGAATGATTTGACACTTATTTTTGAAGCAGGATATTTTATTAATTATGTAATTGCAAATTATACATTATACAAATGTGAGATTTTATATCTGTTGGATGATAATTGTTGAATTACTGTAAGTTGACTGACGGCTATACGTTGGTGTGCTGCCATTCGTAACACTAGGGTCTATGTCTGCAATGGGTCGTTAGCGACCATTCAGAATATACATTAAAATCTAAAATACCCGACTTACATCCAGTTCCGCCTACAGCTCATACAGCGGCTTTAGCTTTAGTATTTAATGCATTTTTCTTAAAAATAACGGTCGATAAATATTAAGCTGTTTAATTATCCAGTCGTAGGGTGCGCATCGCGCACCTAAAATGGCTAAACGGTTTTATTTGCACCAAAATCTATTATTGTTTTCTATCGGGTGCCTATTGGGATTCCTTCTCTGGCATGGTTGTGGTGCGCGATGCGCACCCTACTGAGCTAAACAGTAGTGTTGCGAAACTTGGCAGGTGTTATTTGTTGCGAGCCGTAGGGTGCGCATCGCGCACCTAAAATGGCATCCACTAAACGGCTTTATTTGCACCAAAATCTATTATTGTTTTCTATCGGGTGCCTATTGGGTTTCCTTCTCTGGCATGATTGTGGTGCGCGATGCGCACCTGAAACTTGGCGGGTGTTATTTGTTGCGAGTTGCCTTAGCGCATCTATTACTGTCAGTCACGCCTCTCAATTAACCGGATACGGCAAGAAATCCGTCCATTTAACTTCGCCACCGGCTTCGTCAGGTGTCGGCAACATGGCTACATTCCAGCCACCACCCAATGCTTTAACCAATTGCACCGAGGAGACCAGACGATTACTCAGCACTTGTACGGCGGTTTGCTGATTGTTTAACGCGACAGTCTGAGCGATCATCACATTGACATAGCTGATCAGGCCTGCCTGGTATTGATTGGTTATTTTGGTTAGCGCTTCACGAGCCGCTGCCACCGCTTTGTCCTGAACTTGCGCTTCTTCTTCCAAAATCCGTAGTGCTGACACATTGTCTTCTACTTCCTGAAAACCGGTCAGTACGGTTTGTTTATAGAAAGCGACACTGGCATCAAAACCATCCATCGTTTGTTTATACTGTGCGTTTTTTCCACCACCGTCCAATAGTGTCAGCGCAGCCCCGGCGGGACCTAACGCCCAGTAACGTTTGGCCGCAGTAAACAGGGTTGCTAAGGTATTGCTTTGGAAGCCGGTACTGGCCGCCAGGTTTATCGTGGGAAAGAAGGCGGCTTTAGCAACACCGATTTGGGCATTGGCGGCGGCTATTTTGCGTTCTGCGCTGGCAATATCAGGACGCCTTTCCAGCAATTCCGAAGGCAAACTGACCGGAATGGGGGGTGGCGTAAGATCCAACGGCATTGAACTTAAGGACAGTTCCGTCGGTGGTTTACCTGTCAAAACCGCAATAGCATGTTCCAGATTGGCACGCTGTACGCCAAGATTAATGGCTTGCGCCCGAGCAGATTCCAGCTGGGCTTCTGCTTGCACTACATCGGTTTTGGCGACGACGCCGGCCGCATAACGATTTTTGGTTATTTCCAGAGTTTTGCTATAGGCCGCAACGGTTTCATCAAACAACGCTTTTTGTGCATCCAGTGCCCGCAATTGAAAATAATACACAGCCAACGTCGCCTGGGTAGACAGTTGCAAGGCCTGTAGGGTCGCGGCACTGGCTTGGGCGGTACTTTCGTTGGCTTCAACCTGACGACGGATACGTCCCCATAAATCCGGTTCCCAAGCTAATCCCGCAGCGGCACCAAAAAGGTTTCTAACGCCACTGACCGCAACGCTTTGGCCGCTGGCAGCACGAAACCGATTGGTGGTCGCGGTAAGTGTGGTCGTTGGTAAGAAAGCCGATTGCGCTGATCTTACCAAATCCTGGGCTTGGCGATATTGCGCCTCGGCTTGGGCTATGGACTGATTACCAATAATGACCTGATCTTCCAGTTTATTAAGTTGGGTGTCGTTAAAGATTTCCCACCATTTGGCTTGCAGCAAATTATCACGCGGTTGAGCTTGTTTCCAGCCCTTGATTTCTTTAAAGTTAACGGGGATATTGGTCTGGGGACGGACATAATCAGGCCCGACCGCACAAGCGGTCAGTTGGGTGATTAGTAGCGAATAAATAAGGGTTGGGATAATACGAGCTGTCATGAAAATCTCGGCGGTACTAAGCGGTTTTATTCGCTAGTGAAGCGGTACGGTTAAAAAAGCGGCGATGAAACCATAGCCGGAAACGATCCAGATAAATATAAACCACGGGTGTTGTGTATAGCGTTAGCATCTGGCTAAAGATCAGGCCGCCGACAATGGAAATACCCAATGGTTGGCGCAGTTCTGCACCGTAACCACTACCCAGAGCCAAGGGCAGGGCACCGAACATTGCCGCCAGTGTGGTCATCATGATGGGGCGAAAGCGCAGCATACAAGCTTGAAAAATCGCATCGGAAGCCTCCAGTCCCTGCTCGCGTTCAGCTTGTAAGGCAAAATCGATCATCATGATGGCATTTTTTTTGACGATACCAATCAACAAAATGACGCCAATTAAGGCGATGATGCTAAATTCGGTACCGCAAACCATCAGTGCCAATAGCGCACCCACTCCGGCTGAGGGTAAAGTCGACAGGATGGTTAGTGGGTGAATCGTGCTTTCGTACAATACTCCCAGCAC
Source organism: Methylococcaceae bacterium (assembly GCA_037129595.1). Classification (GTDB taxonomy): domain Bacteria; phylum Pseudomonadota; class Gammaproteobacteria; order Methylococcales; family Methylomonadaceae; genus Methylobacter_C. The sequence continues at coordinate 34,149 of JBAXUR010000019.1, forward strand.
AATATAAATGCTCAGTAAGGCAGCCAGGATTAAAAAGGGCTGATTGCGCAACGATTCCTGAAAGGCTTTGGCAGAGCCCTGAAAACTGCCTTGTATCGACGCGGGTACGCCGATGTCACGCATGGTATTTTCGATGAGCTGGGTGGCGGTAGACAACGAGGTGCCGGGTTTGAGATTAAACGACAAGGTAGCCGCTGCAAACTGGCCTTGATGATTAACCGATAGCGGTGTGCTGGTCGGTGCAAAACCGGCCAGCGTTGATAACGGTACCTGGTGTGCGGCGATTTGTTCGCCGGATGGCAAGCGCACGGCGGGTACACTGATATAAACTTGTTTTAAGGCTTCAGAACTTTGCCAGTATTCGGGTGCCAATTCCATGACTACCCGGTATTGGTTGAGCGGATTATAGATCACCGACACTTGGCGTTGACCAAAAGCGTTATTAAGGGTGGTGTCAATCATGGCCTGGCTGATGCCATAACGCGCCGCCCTGTCACGGTCAACCACCAAACCAATCTGCTGACCTTTGTCTTGCTGACTGGTATTGACATCACTCAGTTGCGGCAGCTTGGACAGTGCCGTAATAACTTTTGGCATCCATTCACGAAGCAACCCCAAATCGTCTGATTGCAAGGCGTAGTCATACGAACCAAATGACGGCCGGCCACCGACACGCAGTTCTTGAGCAGGGAACATGTGCAGATCGGCGCCGGGAATGCGTTTGACCTTGTCACGCAAGCGCTCCATGACCTTTTCAATGGGATCTCGTTCATTGTGCGGCTTAAGCACGACGAAGACTCGGGCGCTATTACTGCTGGAACCGGCGCCGCCAAACCCGGCGACATTACTGACCGCCGGATCTTTTAGCAACAGATCGGAATACTCGAAAAGTTTTTTCTGCAAGGATAAAAAAGAAGTCCCTTGATCGGTTTGAATCTCACCGAGCAAGCGGCCGCCGTCTTGACTCGGAAAAAAGCCTTTGTCGATCACCGAATACAGATAAAAATTGAGACCTATCGTGCCAAGTAAAATCAACATCATAATGCGGCCGTGACGTAAGACCCAACGCAGCGATTTTTCATAACCGGCTTGCAGCCAGTCGAACGCGGTACCGATGCCTTGATAGATGCGCCCATGTTTAGGGCTTTCCTTACCCAGCCAGCGAGCACAAAGCATCGGGGTGACGGTTAACGAGATTACTAGCGAGACCACGACAGCCGCCGACAGCGTCACCGCAAACTCTCTAAATAAACGACCGACGATGCCACCCATCAATAAAATGGGTAAGAACACGGCAATCAGGGACACGCTCATCGCCATTACCGTAAAGCCGACTTCTTTGGCTCCCAGCAAGGCGGCTTTAAACGGCGGCACACCTTTTTCAATGTGGCGATTGATGTTTTCCAAAACCACAATGGCATCATCGACCACAAAGCCGGTGGAGATGGTCAAGGCCATCAAGGTTAAATTATTCAGGCTGTAGTTAAAAAAATACATGACCCCACAAGCACCGATCAGTGAAACCGGAACCGCAATAATCGGCACCACGGTCGAACGAAAATCCCGTAAAAATACCAGTACCACCAGAATCACCAAGCCAATGGCGATTAATAAACTGTGTTCAACTTCGGTAATGGAGCCACGGATGGTCAGCGACCGATCAACCACCACCGACAAATCAATCGTATTGGGAATAAGGGCACGCAATTCTGGCAACATGGCCTGAACTTGATCGACGGTTTGAATGACGTTGGCAAGCGGTTGTTTTCTGAGAATCAGCAACACCGACGGTTTACCGTTCTTTAAGCCGGTATTGCGCAGATCTTCAACTGAATCGACTACCTCACCGAGATCAGCGATAGTGACAGGTGCGCCGTTACGATAACTCACGATAAGCGGCAGATAATCGGCCGCTTTGCGAGCCTGATCATTGGCTAAAATCTGCCAGCGTTGCGCACCGTTTTCCATGACGCCTTTAGGACGGGCGACATTGGTTTGGGTAATGGTGCTTCTGACGTCCTCAAGGCCAATACCGTATTTAGTCAGCGCATTGGGGTTTAGCTCAACTCTGACCGCTGGCAGCGCCGCGCCGCCAATCTGTACCTGGCCGATGCCGGGAAGCTGGGATATTTTCTGCGCCAGAATGGTCGAGGCAACATCGTATAGTTGACCGCGACTCTGGCTTTCCGAGGTCAGTGCCAGTATTAAAATGGGCGAGTCCGCCGGGTTGTCGCGCCGGTAAGTCGGGCGATTGGGCATGGTGCTGGGCAGCAGGCTGGCGGCCGCATTAATGGCCGCTTGTACATCACGGCAGGCACCATTGATGTCACGATCCAGATCAAATTGCAGGGTAATGGACGTCGATCCCAGCGAGCTGCTGGAAGTCATTTCGGTAATGCCGGCGATACGTCCCAACGCCCTTTCCAGCGGTGTGGCGACCGATGTGGACATGGTTTCAGCACTGGCACCGGGCAATTGGGCTTGCACATTAATAGTCGGAAAATCTACCTGCGGTAACGACGACACCGGCAAATTTAAAAATGCCAGCGTACCTGCCAGGGCGATGGCAAGGGTCAGTAAGGTGGTTGCAACCGGCCGAAAGATAAACAGCGCCGACAGGTTCATTATAATCCTCCGTCGGTTTCAGCGTTTTCAGCGGCTTTAGGCGGGTTCAGATTTAACCAACCCGAGACACGTCGAGCCAAGCTATCCATCCATAAATAAATAACCGGCGTGGTGTACAAAGTTAATAATTGGCTGACCAACAAGCCGCCCACCATGGTGATACCTAAGGGATGGCGTAATTCCGAACCTACGCCGCTACCCAGCATGAGTGGCAAAGCACCCAGTAATGCCGCCAACGTGGTCATCAAAATCGGTCGAAAGCGCAGCAAACAGGCTTGAAAAATGGCGTCATCTGGTGACATGCCGTGTTTGCGCTCGGCTTCCAGCGCAAAGTCGATCATCATAATTGCGTTCTTTTTGACGATGCCGATTAACAAAATAATACCGATAATGCCGATAATACCCAGATCACCTCCGGAAATTATCAGTGCCAGCAAAGCACCAACCCCGGCGGAAGGTAACGTGGACAGAATGGTAATGGGGTGAATATAACTTTCGTACAATACACCCAGCACGATATAAACGGTAATAATGGCCGCCAGAATCAGCCACAGGGTATTGCCCAGCGATGCTTTAAACGCCAATGCCGCGCCTTGGTAACTGGTGCGAATACCTAGCGGCAAGCCAATTTCCTGCTTGATGCGGTCGATGGCAATGACCGCATCACCCAGCGCCGCACCGGGTGCCAAATTAAAAGACAGTGTGGCAACCGGAAACTGGTCAAGATGGTTGATTGACAGCGGCGTTTTTCGTTCCGATATTTCCGCTATCGCCGCCAACGGTACTTGGGTGCCGTTGCTGGAAGGAATCCGCAATTCCTTGAGCGTTTCCGGCGAATTTTGGGCGGTTGGATCAACTTCAAGTACCACCCGATATTGGTTGGACTGGGTAAAAATGGTCGATACCAGACGTTGCCCGTAAGCACTGTACAGCGTGTTATCGACCGCAGCAGTGCTGATGCCGAGACGGCTGGCGGTACTGCGGTCTATGTTGACGTAGACTTGCTGGCCTTGATCCTGAACATCACTGGTGACATCGTTAAACTCCGGTTCGTCGGCCAGTCGTTTTACCAAGCGTTGCGTCCAGCGATTCAGTTCTTCGGGGTCAGGGTTCTCCAGGGTAAATTGGTATTGGGTGCGGCTGACTCGATTTTCCATGGTGAGATCCTGTACTGGCTGCAAATAGAGCGTCACCCCGTTTAATTGTGCCAACTTGGGTTTTAAGCGGGCGATGACGTCAGAGGCGCTCTCCGTGCGTTCGGCGTGCGGTTTAAGATTAATCAGGAAGCGGCCGCTGTTGGGCGTGGTATTAATGCCGTCAACACCGATAAACGAGGACAGGTTGTCGACAGCGGGATCTTCAAGAATCACTTTGCCCAGCTTTTGTTGATACTCGGCCATGGCTGAAAAAGACACGTTTTGGGGCGCTTCGGAAATGCCTTGGATAATGCCGGTATCCTGTATCGGGAAAAAACCTTTGGGAATGAAGATATACAGCGCCACGGTGAGTGCGATGGTGGAGAAAAAAACCAGCATGGTCAAGGTTTGCCGTTGCAACACCCAGCCCAGACTACGGCCATAAGCGTCAATCAGTTTGTCGAACCAGTCATCGGGTTTATCGGTTTCACCGTGGACAGACACCGCACCCTGACGCAATAGTTTGGCACACATCATGGGGGTCAGCGTGAGTGACACGACCGCAGAAATCAGAATCGCTACCGCCAGCGTAATGGCAAATTCCCGAAACAAGCGTCCGACCACGTCGCTCATGAACAGCAGGGGAATGAGTACGGCAATCAGTGAAAAGGTTAAGGAGATAATGGTAAAACCGATTTGTTCCGAGCCTTTTAGCGCAGCTTTTAACGGGGATTCGCCGCGTTCGATATAGCGGGAAATATTCTCAATCACCACGATGGCATCATCAACCACAAAACCGGTGGCAATGGTTAGCGCCATCAGCGTCAGGTTGTTGATGCTAAAGCCCGCCAGATACATCACCGCAAAAGTGCCGACCAGTGATAGCGGTACGGCGACACCCGGAATGATGGTGGCCGGGACATTGCGCAGAAACAGAAAAATGACCATAACCACCAGCACAATAGACAGCAACAATTCAAATTGCACATCGTGTATTGAAGCGCGTATGGTCACGGTACGATCGGTCAACGGCACCACCTCAACGCTAAGCGGTAGCGAGGCTTGTAACTTGGGTAACAGTTCCTTGATGCTGTCTACCACTTCAATGACATTTGCCCCCGGCTGGCGCTGGATGTTGACAATCACTGACGCATTGTCGTTGGCCCAAGCCGCCAAGCGTACATTTTCTGCGCCATCCACCACTTCGGCCACTTCGGATAGCTGAACCGGTGCGCCGTTGCGGTAGGCAACCACCAGTTTGCGATAATCCTCAGACGAGCGCAGCTGATCGTTACTGTCGATAATCGCTGAACGCATCGGGCCATTGAACATGCCTTTGGGTTGATTAACGTTGGCAGCGGCTATAATGATACGCACATCTTCCAAGCTAATGCCGTAAGCCGCTAGGGCTTGGTGATTAACTTGTATGCGTACCGCCGGCCGCTGGCCGCCACTGATGCCAACCAGACCAACACCGGGTAACTGGGCAAGTTTTTGTGCCAAGCGGGTGTCGACCATATCTTCAACCTTGAATAACGGCAAGGCTTTTGAGCTGATTGCGAGCGTCATAATCGGCGTGTCGGCCGGATTAACTTTGCTGTAAATTGGCGCTTGCGGTAAATCAGTGGGTAAAAAGTTGGAGGCCGCATTAATCGCCGCTTGCACCGTTTGTTCGGCAATATCCAAATTCAGATTAAGATTAAATTGCAGCGTAATCACCGACGCGCCGCCGGAACTGGTCGAGGACATTTGGGTAAGCCCCGGCATCTGCCCGAACTGGCGTTCCAGCGGTGCGGTGATAACCGAGGTCATTATATCGGGACTGGCACCCGGATATAAAGTGACAACCTGTATGGTGGGATAGTCGACTTGGGGCAAGGCCGAAACCGGTAACAGCCGGTAAGCCAGTATGCCAACCAGCAACATCGCCAACATCAGTAGCGAGGTGGCCACCGGGCGTAAAATGAACAGGCGGGAAGGGTTAAAAGTCGTCCGGGATTGCGTTGAGGATGTCATAAAGATTAACGTCGATTCCGTTTACGAAGTTTGGCGTCGGGATTGGTTAAGGTGTCCGGACTGGCTGCCACTGCCTGCCCATCTTGTTGGGCAATATCAACAAGGCTGCCTTCGTGAAGTCGGTCAGTACCTTCTATGACTACCTTTTCGTTGGCTGCCAGATTGTTTTGTACGACCACTTTTTCTGCTTCGGTTGCACCCAATGTAACGCGACGGATTTGTACGGTTTTGTCCGGCTTCACTACGTAGACAAAGGCGCCTTGGGTGTCATGCTGAATGGCGGCGCTGGATACCAGTGTCGCATCGTGCAGGGTTTCCAGGTGCATTTTGACATTGA
>JBAXUR010000190.1:0-4511 GCA_037129595.1 Methylococcaceae bacterium
GCAAGATGGTATTGCAGGGAATGATAATCTCCACGCCATTAACGGTTACCCAGCCGCCATGAAGGCGCTGATCAAGCTTGGCCAAGCCAGGGCAAACGCGCTTATCGACGGCAGCGCTTTGTATATAACCGGTTACATCAAACTGCGTTGGCACAGCTGGTGGTGGTGTCGTGGGGCTGATCGGAAAAATAGCCGGCTTGATGGGATTTTGGTTACCTTGCGCAGCGAATGCACAATTAGCAGCGATCAGTAAGCCCGCCAAACCAATGGCGATGGAAAGGTATTTGAATTTCATAGCAGGAACCCCTTTAAATTATTTAATTGCTCTAAATCCTGCGCTGCGGGCACCGAATCTTTTATTTACCGACATATTCATTAACCGTCAGCGTTGTAATCCCCTACAGAAAATAATGTCGTTTAATCAACGAATGTCTCTATACAAAACGGGGCTACCAACTTAAGCCGGGACAGATAACTTTCCGGGAACGCCGAGCCCCAGCTCGGCACGGGATAGTCAAGCCGATTACTGACTACGCCGAGCTGGGGCTCAGCGCTCCCGGAATCAATAGGTCAGCTTTATTTATCTGTCCCGCTTTTTGTGGTAGCCCAAAACTGCATTGGAGGTAAGGTTTTAACCCATCATTTCCGACAACACGGGCCGTGCACCGTTGGGTTCCATCCAGCGAACATATTCGGCAAGATATTTAGGATCACCCAAAGCCGGTGCCATGCCCCAGCGCTCCAGAGCTTCAATACCAAACTTGACAACGCCCAAATGCTCGCTTTTATCTTTATCCAAACGCGGATCAGAAAACTTGTAACCCAGATGCTCCCTAAGCAACTCAATATTGGCTTTGCTGCCGGTCAAAAACGTCCAGCCAGGCTTGATCTTGTGCATTTCGGTATAGGCTTTTAAAACCGCCGGGGTATCGTGTTCCGGCTGTAGAGAAATTGAATACATAAAAACATCCTTGCCCATACGCTCACCAAATTCCTTATAAACCTGTTTCAAGTTAGCGGTCATGCCGGGACAAATACCGTCGCAAGCGGTATAAGTAAAGTTAATCATGACGATTTTGTTCTTGATTAAATCATCATAAAAACGCACGACCTTGCCGTCATGCGTCACCACCGGAACGTTGGGAAAAGTCCGTTTACTGCGGCTGGCCTGGTTGCCGGTAACCGGCGTTAAGGGAATGGCCAAACTCTCTGGAATAAAGGCTAAAGTCGCAACTCCCAAAGAAGCGCCCGTCATATTTTTAATAAAGTCTCTTTTATTCATGGCTGGTTACTCTTTAATAGTTAAGTTAGACACATTACTTGCCGGCATTAGGATCGGTAGGCGGCACAATCTTAAAGCGAATCATCATGGCGTGATCTTCGTGTACTACGTTATGGCAGTGCATGGGGTAATCGCCAACCCAATCACGGAACTGCATATTGAAAGTAATACTCGTTGACCCCGTCGTTCCTTGGGCGGCATCACCAATACGAACGACATCTTTTCTGGATAAGTCATCGAGTGCTGTGGGTGCGTTACCGTTGCGTTTGGTAATCTGGAATTCCTCATGATGGATATGCACCGGATGTGACCAACCACCCGGTGAAGTCAGTGTCCACTCCTCCTGAGAGCCCTCTATCGGATAAGCACTGATAACTGTTGGATTAAAGAACTGACCATTAACCACCCAGGCACCATTACTGGTGCCAAAATCAAACTTGCGTTTAATTTTGATCGGATTTTTAGTGCGGTCCGGGAAAGGCACCATCACCTGAGTTTGTAATGTCGTCAACGAAGCGCTGTTATCAACCACAGTGGCGCTTGAAACAATGAACTTAAGCAATTGGGTTTTACTGCTGGAGGCTAAAATCTTGCCGGTAGTGCCTTTGCCGTTGAGTTGTTCGAGACGGTTTTCCAGGTAAATCACATCACCAGGATTATATTTACTAAAATCAATGATAACGTCGGCGCGTTCTGCAACGCCCAAACGTATGCTGGACACAACTTGCGCCTTGGGCAACAAGTTGCCGCAATTACCGATGCGGGTCATGGTAGTGGGCACCTTTGTATTGGTGCTGCTTAACGACAATTCAATAAAGCGTGAAGGTCCCGCATCCAGGAAACGGAACCGATATTTACGGCGATCAACCGTCAAATAGGGTTTAATCTTAAAATTAACGGTTTGCTGATCGCCAAGAATGCCTTCAATATTAAAGCTGTCAAAAAATATCTGTCCGGTTTGATCCAGCACCTTATCGGTAAACAGCAAAGGAATATCGTATTGACCACTGGGTAATCTTAAGCCAGTCGTTTCATCATCCGTATCCAGGTTAATATCTTTACTGAACAAGGTGTAAAAAGAAGCCAAGCCTTTAAAAACATTTTGCGCGGTAAAATCCATTCGGTGGTCATGAAACCACAGCGTGCTTTGGGTTTCCTGCCAATCGCCGGGGCACCACAAGCCCTTTGGATTAGCAGCATCGGTACGAATGGTTCCAGCCTTATGGGTGCTGGCAAAACCGGCACGTATATTGGGATACCAATAGTCATACCACTTCCCTGAATCAAAAAAGCGCATCGGCCCGCCATCGGATTCTGGAGGATTATGGGCATTATGAAGATGCGGCGAACACTGATTAATACCAAAGCCTTGTGTGTCCCTGCCATTTTTGGGTAAGCCGTTATACATGCGCATCAGAACCGGCGTGCCATACTGCGCCTTTAAACGCAACACGCCGGCAGCAAACTCACCCTTGCTGTTTGGATTCATGTCAACGTAAGTCCACACCTTGGAATTAAAAGTAGGGTACTCAGCGGTAGAATAGAAATTCCAGTCAATCTCCTTGGCCATCAACTCATATTTGGCACAAGCAGCCAAGCCACCTAATTCATCCCAGCGTTGATGCTCTTCTGTACGCGCTTCGGTAAAATTATCATAATTACCAATGGGGCCATTACCCGGGTTATAAAGGTTCTGAGTTTCCAGACACTGACTTTTTTCGGCCACGGGCCCTGTAAAATTACCCACAGAAACAGCTGTTTTAGGTATGGGTAGCGGATCAGACCAAGGCTTGTTGCAAGGTGGGCTAATAATGCCGGATGCTGAAGCCGCTTCTGCCAGATTAGGCAGAAAGGCGCCTCCTCCGATAGCTGTCAACCCACCCACACCGGCGGTCAAACCCATTTTAAACAAATCCCGTCGAGTTACCCCAGCCGCCTCGATGTCTCTGACTTCTTTCATATAACGCTCAACCGTCTTCTCTTGAAGGCTGAAGTTTGTCGCTTTTATAATTTTTTTAAACATGACACATTCCTATCAAATTTTGACTATTACACTACAACGATTTGCCTTGCTTTTAGTAACCCACAGGTTGGGTTAGTACTTACGCAGTGGTAACCTGAGTACCCTTTTTTTAAATAATGTTCTATTGATTTAACCCTTCGATCATTACTCTGGAATTAATAACCAAGAAGAGATAAAACGCCTTCTTGTTGGTTAATAAAGCATTCCACTGCTTGCTAACTGACGTTTTACGCCTTGCTGATTTTTTAAACATGACACATTTCTCTCATTTTTAACTTACTACGCCAGCTCTATCGGTAGCGATTTTAAATATTTTCTGTTGCTTTGAACCTTTGGATACCACTTTGAAATTAATTATCAGCAATACACAAAAACCATTATTTACAGCCGATGGAGCTTCAACACATTAAGAACCCACCCAATCAGGCATATCATTACTCTAGCAATGGCTATGCCATAATACATAACCTAATGATTTTTATTAATTAAATGTGTTTTACAAAAAAAAACAAATCGGTTCGATAATGGAGGCACTGTAATGTTTTTGATACACAAGCGACTGGATTTAAGAAACACCCCAAAAATCACTGTAATATTTGTGTTACATCAATATTACAAATTAAGCAGAAGGGAGGTAGCGAAAGCGAATGGATTTAAGAATCAGCTCAGAAATAACTGTAATTTTTGTGATACTTGAAGACGGAAAATTTAGCTGGCTGGGAGGATTATTGAAGGGTTAAACGGGTTATTGCAATTTCTTTCAATCTGTCTTCAAACCCCTGACTGCGTGAGTAAAAAGACTGGATCGGGTATTATTTTGAACTGTTACAAAATTGATACACGAGGTAAAGCAGGTTAAATAGGTGATATTGGCAAGCCCTCTCCGGTGTCGAACGCGGGGCGGGTTTTGCAACCCCGCCCCAAACGTTTGGTACTTACCGTTATTCAAAAATTTTGCATTAGGTATGGTTAGATGTTTAGTTCAGGCAGGGTAAAAACGTGAGTAACGGGGTTGCAAACCCCGTCACGCGGAGGTTAGGATGTACCTTATTCGGCACACCCTACGAACGCGGGGCGGGGTTTGCAACCCCGCCCCAAACGTTTGGTATTTACCGTTATTCAATAATTTTGCGTTAAGTATGGTTAGATGTTTAGTTCAGGAAGGGTAAAAACGTGAGTAACGGGGTTGCAAACCCCGTCACGCGG
>JBAXUR010000191.1:0-4424 GCA_037129595.1 Methylococcaceae bacterium
AAGATTTTTAATTATGTATTATTGTGTCACCCACTGTAAATCACATAGAGCCATAATTACGCTGTTTTTACAGGCAATAGCTGAAGCGATTGCACTCCCTTTTTTTTAAACAACTTGCGCTTAACTTAACGGCATTGTCACTCCGGTGTGGTAACCAGGAGAATTCTGGGGAATATTTTGTGCATGCTGCCTTAACGGTCTAACGCCGCAGGGGTGGTCACCAAAACCTTATTTTCACTGCATCAACAAGGAGTCGCACAGCTATTATTTACAGTCCTTATTTTAAGAGTAAAATTAGGCATCCTTCACAGAAGCCCCAAAATAGTCGACACTTTATTTTTACAAAACTGCGAATAATCTCTGTCAGGTTAGGCGCTAGCCGTAACCAGAAACAGTTACTTCGATTTGTCGGGTTACGCTTTCGCTAACCCGACCTACGCGACAGTCATTGCAAAAAGTGTATGTGGAGGGTCGAGGAATAAAGGATGCCTAAAATTACTTCCCATTTAAACTGCAAGCTGTATTATCTGCTATATTTCATATAAATCAGCCACGTGTTTAATGCCGTTATTATCTTCCACGAACTGGAATAAAGATGAATAAGTATTCTAAAATATCGACTGTAAAAACCGGATGGCTATTGTCATCGTTTGTAATTGCCCTACTTTTATCTGGCTGTGCAAGTCTTGGTAAAGGCGCTGCGGAAGCGGTTCTGGAAAAGTCCGAAAATGAGGATACCCGGCAATGCCAAGTGTGGGGTGAACCGTTTACCGGAATTGAAGCTGATTTGGACAAGAATAAGGCAACCAAGGTACTATTTGTACATGGTGTAGGCGATCATATACCTGGATATACTACCCAATTTTTGGAGAAACTGGCCAAGGAATTAAACCTTAACGTGCGTTCGGAAGGCCAAAAAAATATTGAACTGAATACGCCCGTGTTTCCAGACAGGAATCTGGGTAATTTGCGTGTAACCCATCTACTCAATGAGCAAAATGGTAAGGAGCTTACTTTTTACGAGCTGACCTGGTCGGCAATAACCCGGCAAGAAAAAGCGTTGCTGGACTTTGATACGTCAGGGGAATATGATTTCCGAAGAGCCAAGATAAATGGCATGTTGAAGAAGTTTAGCAATGATACCGGCCCTGATCCCATTATTTATCTGGGACAAAGTAGAGTACCCATTTTGGCAGCCTACGCGCAATCGTTTTGCTGGATGGTTTCACGCAATTGGATCGATCTTCCGAGCAACGGTCAACATACCTGCATGGGCTTGGATGATTCCAGTGCCGACCTTATTGCGAAGGATAATTATGTCATTATTTCTCATAGTTTGGGTAGTCGTATTGTGATTGATGGTACGCAACGTATTGCTTCCTTGCTGGCAGCGCCAGAAAAACATTTGACTTCAGATCAACAAGCAAAAATGGCGCTTTCTACAAAAGCGATTGGGGCTTTTCAAAACAAGCGCTTACCGCTGTTTATGCTGTCCAACCAGTTGCCCATGTTGCAATTGGGCAGGGAACTTCCCGAAGTGGCAGGACAGGAGTCGAGTTACTGTGATCCCAAAGGTGCTAATTATAATAAGCGCATGCTCAGTGAAACCGAGATTATCGCTTTTAGTGATCCCAATGATCTGTTAAGTTATGGAATACCGCCCGGATTTGCAGGCAAATATATTGACTCACGCCTCTGTGCCAAGATCACCAACGTTAATATCAATATAGCCAAAGTTATGGACGCCTTCGGTATGGCTGATCTCGCTAATCCCATGCAAGCACATGTGGGTTATGATACAGATGATCGTGTTATTGCTTTGATTGCCAAAGGTATTGGTAATACGGGCACGTCACCGCTGGTTAAAAAACGCTGTGAGTTTGTAAAAGAAGTTAAGTGAACGTCAATTCTTAGACAAGATTGAACTGTTATATTTTTATTGATCCCATGCTACGGCATGGTAACTCATCCAGCAACGCTTCAGTGTTGCAAGTCGTGATGCCGGAGAAGATTACAAAATTTGCAATCAGTATCTGTGTTGAGTATAAATAAAGCCTGTCGGTGGTAAATATCAGAACGATAAGCTTCGTAGTCCGGCCGGAAACGCCACCATGCGCAGCGCTTCGATTCCGGCTTATATCTCTTTGGAACAAATTGGTTTTAATATTAAGGAGGTTTTGGACAAGATAGCCTGATGCAATCTGTTAGAGCATCCAGAGAGTCAGGAATGACCACTTTTGAAGTAATTGTTATAAGGCAGTACGCAGAAAATAACCACCAGAATCAGCTTGGTTCGCACACCGGAGTGTGGAACGATAGGGTGGAGGGGCAATGTTGTTAAGTTAAGCGAAAGTTGTTTAAAAACTGGAGTGCAATCGCCTCAGCTATTGCCTGTAAAAACAGCTAAAGCGGTTTTACTCCAGATTTTATGCTTAACTTAACGGCATTGGGTGGGGGTTATTTATTGCGGGTTACCTAAGGAATGTGCATCAAATAACTTCGACATCTTACTCCCTCTGGGCATAGGTATCTACACAAGTCCTACTGCTCCTTCTCCAAAAGGAGAAGGTTGGGATGAGGGGAATGTAACTGCTTGATTTTATTCTCCTCACCCCAACCCTCTCCAACAGGAGAGGGAGCTTGATTCTGTCGTAACTCATTGTTTTTAATATGAGTAAAAGTTGTGTAGATACCTATGCCCTCTGGGAGAGTGCAGGGGTGAGGAAATATAAATGGTCAAGTTATTTCATGCACGTTCCTAAGTACTAATATGTTGTAACGATGCTTATAACGACAAAAGGAAAAAGCCGATGAAAACCATACTAACAGAAAACCTAATCGTAGCACCCTGCCCTTGCGTGTCGGTTTTTATTAACCGACTGCATCGACAAACTATTGTTTTTCGATTATTGGTATTAAAATAGCCATGAATCACTTACCTGACAGACAGTCTTATGATTTTTCTTTGGTCTTGGGCGGGCCGCTTTATCAGTTTTTTATCCACGCACGGATCAATACGGATACGCTCGGTTTGCTAAAGCGCCGGGTGCTGGTCATTTCGTTGTTTACCTGGTTGCCGTTGCTACTGCTTTCGGTGTTTGCCGGCCAGTCAATAGACGATGCTATTAAAGTTCCTTTTTTTTATGACATCGATGTACACGTCCGCTTTCTGGTCGCCTTGCCCTTGCTGTTGGTGGCAGAGCTTGTGGTACACCAACGAATCAGGCTGATCGTTCTTCAGTTTATTGAACGAGGAATCGTTCCAAAGCAAGCCCAACCGCAGTTTGAAGCTATTATAGGTTCTGCGATGCGCCTGCGTAATTCGATGGTAATCGAGATTTTACTGATTGTTCTGGTGTTGACAGCGGGTCATTTTTTATGGACTAGTCAGTTGGTCCTGGAAACAGCCACTTGGTATGCTGCTTTGGTGGAGAGGCAGCACCTGTTTACCCCTGCAGGGTATTGGTATGCTTATATTAGTATCCCGATTTTTCAGTTCCTGCTGTTGCGCTGGTATTTTCGTATTATTATCTGGGTGCGGTTTCTCTGGAAGGTATCCCGCATGGATTTGCATCTTGTTCCAACGCATCCCGACCGAGCTGCAGGCCTTGGCTTTCTCGGTGGAAGCGCGGCTGCATTTATGCCGTTGCTATTGGCTCAAGGGGCTTTGCTTGCCGGTCAGATCGCCAACCACATTTTCTACGAGGGCGATAAATTACTGGATTTTAAACCGGAGATTGTTGCTGTCGTGATTTTTTTATTGTTGCTTGTATTGGGGCCTTTGTGCGTTTTTTCACCTAGACTGGCGCAAGCTAAACGACAGGGCTTACTTGAATATGGTGCGCTGGCGAGTCGCTATGTTGATGGGTTTGACCAAAAATGGCTACGAGGAGGAGCGTCTCTGGATGAACAATTTATCGGTACCGGGGATATTCAATCCTTGAACGACTTGGCGGGCAGTTTTGAAGTGGTTAAAAGTATGCGGCCATTTCCGTTTGACAAGACAGTGTTGCTGCAAACCGCTGTTGCGGGACTGGCGCCGCTACTGCCACTGACCTTGACGATGATTTCCCTGGAAGATATGGTTAAACGCTTGCTTGGGATCTTGTTGTGAAGCGATAAAAGAATTAAAGAAAGATTAATTCACTGAATAGTAATCTGTAATTTAATGCGAGGGGAAATAAAAATGAAAAAAAATGCTCCCAAAAAACACGCTGATAAAGATAGCTCCCCCATCAAACTTGCTGAGCCGATCACCGTAGATAGGCGGTCACGTGCAGATCGCAAGGACGAAGGCAAGGCACTACGGCTTGCGGTACCACTGGCAAGCCATGCACAATGGCAGGCACCGACCCATCGCCGCGATCCGATTGATCAGCTGATCGAATCCGGCGTCGGCAGGGTGCCTGAGCTGTTGCCGATAC
>JBAXUR010000192.1:0-4396 GCA_037129595.1 Methylococcaceae bacterium
GGCTTAGTAGTTACGAAGGCTTTGATGTCGATGCGGATGCCCGTTATTCCAATGGGCATGTCTGGCTTGGTAGTTCCGAAGGCATCTTTGCGGATGCCCGTTATGACGGCGAAGATGCTGGTGGTGCAGCAGCAGCGGTACTGTTGCTTTTATCCCATAGTCATACCTTCAACAAGGAAGACGATACTGAAGAAGAAAATGTTGAAAATGATAATACAAAAATATCTGCATCTAACAGTCAAGTTTTTTATGAAAGTTCTTCGCACCGCAGGGAACAGGAACTCACCGACCACGACTCCTCAAGCGGCGAGGAGTTTCTTGTAAAACTGCTTTTTGGATTTTCCATCGTTGTTTTTGTAATCTGGTTTATCACTTCAGTGGCAATACCTTTAATGGTAATAAACGTTGCTTTGCTTGCCCTGCTAGGCGGACTGATAAAAAAAGCGTATGACAAAATCTTATTCTCCATTTCGATTGCTGGAGCGATCTATCTAATCGTCGATTACAACTATGGGTGGGCTACACACATCCTTGTAAGCAATGTCCAATTCTTTCGTGGCTGGATAGAGCCTCTGTTATATATAAATTTGCTTTCTGGTCTTGTCGCCGCATATTTTTTGATTCGGTATTTTCTCGACAAGAGGAATCCACCGCCTATCAGTGTAGGCGAGCTGTCAAGGCGAAACGTCATCACGATGGTCTGTCTTCTAGCCGTGGGAGGTGTCATCATTGGAATTCAGAAACATGTTGTTATGCGTGTCATATCTGACCCAACACCAAGAATTGTTATAAAAGAGGGATATGACAATAGACAAAATGAACCTGTTATGCTGGATAATCAGATTGGTAAGGCAAAAGTCTTTACATGCTTCCAAAAACCTCCATTCCAAATGGAAGGTTGCGAGGGAGAAAGCTGTAGTGTGTTCTATGAGGAATACCCTTCAAGTTTGGAAGTCAAACTCTACAAAAATCCCGACCAAAATTCTGAGGTTGTTGATACTTTATTGGAATGTGAAAAGTTTAAAGACCTAAAGCAGTTCCTAATCATCGAGAGCTTTAACGAGGCAAGAGTCACCAAGGCAGGAGACGAACTAAAAAAACGCAATATTAAAACAGATGACATCCTCCAAATCACTCATTACACTGGAGAAGGCGCATGGGGTGCTTGTATTGGCAAAGACTTCATTGAGGGAATCGGTATAAAAGGAGAAAACTCTATGGAAACCTATGATGAGGTGGATTTTGTTAATAATGACATCAAAAGCCCGCAATCTTGGGTTTATGTTACTACCTTGAGAAATAAATCTGGATGGACTGATAAAGTATTTTGGCAGGGACAGCATGACGATGAACAAATATTAAAAAAATGTAAACTTAAAAAAATATCACCCAACGGATCTGTAGCTGAAGGAGTATTTACTCCATCGCACGAAACAACCCAAGTACCACCTACCAACTCAAATGTGCAAACATCTAATCCAAGTGATATGCAAAGGTCTGACAATAACAGTCAAACTCAGAAAGAAACAGCTTTAAAAAATATAGAGCAACATGTTCAAAAAATGTTGGAGGGTGCAATCAATAGTGATGAAAATATCATTCAGACTAACAGACAATACTTGGAAAATCAGCCAAAACCACCAAAAGGCGATAAGAAAGCAGCTCGAAAAATTAATGAAAAAGCCTTAAAGCTCATCCAAAATCAACAATATAACCAAGCAGTACCACTGTTTGCAAAAGCTGCCGATACAGACCCATCTGATGTAGAAATTTTGAATAATTACGGTTTCGTACTAATGAAATCAAGAGACTTAGACAAGGCTTTGTTAGTTTTAACTAAGGCACTGACAATAAAACCAGATAGAGCGTCGGCATGGGCAAATCTGGCGGATGTTCTTGCATTACAAGGTCATGTAGACTCAGCAACAGCGGGCTATATGAATGTTTATCGTTTTTCTAAAAACAGAGAAAAAACATATAAGATTCTCCAAAATCCTCAATTGCATGAAGATTCACCGTATGTTCGTGAGGCACTTGCTAACGCTGTTCAAAAAATAACGCGATAAGCGAGGAGCTTGCGGAATGCGGGGCTTTTCGTGATGATGTCACCTTTCCCCGTGTTCCCACTCCACACGATGCTCCGATACTAAGCGTTTCCAGTATGTGATTCAGTTGATTGAGCAGTATAAACACGATAACAGCTGCGTGATGGTGTTTCAAGACCCGCAGATTCAAGGGTTAAAGCTGGAATTGAAGCTGTTAGAAAATCGCTTGAATGAGTTGACCGATACCCAAGCGGACTTGGAACGGCAAATCAATGAATTCAATAGCGAGTATATGCAGCGTTTAGACAGTTTGATTGAAGCTATTTTGAAAAAACGCGCAGAGTTGTTAAGCGATGATCCCGTTGAACAGCAAGAAGCTAAACAGGATTATGAGAACTTTGAGCGCAGTTATCAGCAACAAATCAAGGACGCACCGCAGACTTTAACGCCAGAACTGCAACAGAAAAGATGGGGTCACCCATTAGCCTGCCGGTGTCAATAAGCCAAACAAAATCCTCAAGCAAATTTTGGGCTTTTTGTACGGTTCCATTTTCCCTATCTATACATTCTGTTATTGAACCTGTGAACTTCGTGGGCGCGAGGTCCGAGAGTGTGGGTAAGCTGTGGGCAGCAGGGACGCTGTCCACAACTTATCCACACGGCTCTGCTCGAACCGGCCAGCAGGACGCGTCCATCAAGTCCACAGGTTATCCTTATTAATCGCCGTATTCCTTTAGCCTACAAAAATGCTGTTTGCCTGTTCGTGTGTCGTTTGTCCAAATAAGCCATTGAAACGCACCCGTCTTCTCAATCTATTGGTTCGCGCAACGCACCGATGCGCGTCAGTCACCCATCAGGATCAAGGCTGCCGAATTTACCCCAAAAGGGAAAAGTTTTAGCGCCCCTGGCTCATACGAGCCCCAGAAAATTGTCGGTGCCAAGCCTTGTCCAATTGTATTAACTACAACAGGTTTAATGGTTCTCCGTCGAAACGGACCAGACCCTACGTGGTTCAAGGCTTGGGCGTATCAGTTTGTACTTATCGTGGACACCACGATGGATAGTCGGTTGCGCGGCCTGCCAATCAGATCTGATGGTTTCTAGCCAACCCCACTACCGGTTCAGCCGTGCAACCTAAACTTTTCTCTTTAAGCGAATAACTTGGCAGAATCAAAAGGCACTTGATCCCGCATCATATAGAAACTTGCCCTCGCCAATTTATGCGCCACTGCTTTCAGCGCAACCACCCGGTTGCGCTTGGCTGCTTTGCGTTGATAGAAACGTTTGGCTTGTTCGTTAAAACGAATCGCGAAATTAGCTGCCTCAATAAAGGCCCAAGCCAGATATTTGTAACCATTTTTGGTATTGCCTTGGCCTTTCTTTTTACCGTTACTTAATTTTTCACTGCCCACACAGCGGCAATAAGAGGTGAAGTTACCCACCTGTGCAAAACGCTTAATATCGCCAGTCTCCAACATGATGGTAAGCGCCAGGATTTCACCAACGCCACCGATACTCAACAAACAACGGTAGCGGTCATCCAGTTTCGCCTGCTTTAAAATGGCTTGTTCCAACACCTTGATCTGTTGATCCAGGGCATTCATGATGGCCCGATTGCTGTCGATGGCTAGCGCCACATTAGGATCGTCAAACTGCTGCTGAATCTGTTCTTGGGTTAGGCATTTAGTCGCGTTGCAGCTCAAGCGGCTACCGGTATTACGGGTATATAAGTTTTCTATGCTCAGTATATGAGCGCTATGTTGCCGAACCAGTTGCCCCCGTTTGCGTAATAAGTCTCTGACCGCCCGGCATTGTTTCGGATAGATATACCCGGTTGGCAGAACGCCTAAGCGTAACAAATGCGCTAGCCAAAACGCATCAAAATCATCGTCGGTATACTTCAATCCTTCGTATTGTTTGACGGCCGACGTATTGACCAAGTGAACCCGGTAACCGGCTAGCATCAAGCCATCCACCAGCCAATACCAGTTGTAGGTTGACTCCACCGCAAGCCCTTCAATGCGGTCTTTGAACGGCTCCAAGCCTTGTAGAATCATTTCCAAATCGCAGCTTTGCTTCTTCCTGTAAATCACTTTGTCTTCTTCGTTAATCAGTTGCGTCACCACATTCGTTGAATGTAAATCCATTCCGCCGTATAGTTTCATCTCTGTCTCCTCGGTTGTTTCGATTCAACGCCAGTTTACACCACCGGCGCCGATCTGGGAGGCAGGCTAGATGATTATCAGGTCTTGGGAGCAGCCAGCAAGGCTGCGAATCTAGGAGGGTGAAAGTCCCTCTACCGTCAGTTGCCCAAAACGGACGGTTAGCATATCCCCTGCTCGGCGAGGTAA
>JBAXUR010000193.1:0-4346 GCA_037129595.1 Methylococcaceae bacterium
CTGTTGACATTATAAAGCTGTCTTTAGAAGTGTCCTGTTTAATTAAACCATTTCAGTTTAGTCCGTCGACCCTATGCAGGCATTCACCTCAGATTCCGAATGTCGGCGATCTAGCTCTAAGCTGACGGTCAATTCAACGAAGCAATTAGATAGATTGGCCGACTATCGGAAATTGTTAAGTTGTCTCTACCGGCATTTTAATTCGCCTGCCTTACGTAAGCTGCGCGCCTCGCTTAAGTTTGTTATCCTTCAATTTATTTGGCTGCCTAACCCGATTTTTACCAGCAACACGGAGAAGACGAAGGAATTTTGGACATTCAAAATGGTTTGGCGCATTGCAGGCCGCTGCGTGACGGAGCCCATCCCGCATAGCGGTTAGTTCTTTAATTTTTCTGTCCAATTCGTCTGCCTTTGCTAAAAGCAGTGTTCTATTAATGTCAGGCCCTTCAGGCGTAAACATTTCACCAATTTCATCAAGCGAGAAACCGGCGCTACGCCCCAAAGCTATTAAAGTCAGCCGCTCTATAACATTGGCGCTGAATAGACGACGCAAACCAGAGCGGCCGCTTGATTGGATCAGTCCTTTTTCTTCATAAAATCGTAACGTTGATGCGGGTAATCCAGATGCCTTTGCAACCTCGGCTATATCCATTATTTCACCTGTCGTAATTAATGCTTGACTTCAAGTCGACTTGAACTTGTATCCTAGCCCAGAACACAACTTAGCACAACTCACTGAAGCCATTAAGTTGTCGGTGATTATTTATATTTAAAAAACTTAAGGAGACGAGATGAAAGAAAATTTTTGGCATCAAAAATGGGAACGAGGAGATATTGCTTTTCATGAAAGTGAGGTAAACCCGTTTCTAATAGAACATTTTGAAAAATTAAATCTGCCAAAGGACAGTCGTGTCTTCCTGCCCTTGTGTGGCAAGACGCGTGACGTTGCTTGGTTGCTTGGCTGCGGTTATCGGGTTGTTGGCGCAGAATTGAGTGAACTCGCTATTAACGAGTTGTTTAAAGATCTGGTCTTAGCGCCGGAAATCTCCAAAGTTGGGGAATTAATCCGCTACCGTGCTAACAATATCGACATACTCGTGGGCGATATTTTTGCTGTGTCTGCTGACTATCTTGGCCCCGTGAGCGGGATATATGATCGCGCCGCTTTAGTTGCCCTGCCTGCCGGCATAAGAGTCGACTATACCTCACACCTGATCAACATAAGCGATGGGGCACCACAATTGCTGATCACTTATGAATACGACCAACAGCTTATAGATGGTCCTCCGTTCTCCGTCAACGAGGACGAAGTAAAGCAACATTATGGCACTCGTTACCATTTAAAACCTGTTGAAAGTAAGAATATCGAGGGCGGTTTGAAAGGGCAAGTTGCAGCAACAGAAACGGCTTGGTTGCTCCAAAATACCAATGAATAGCGTGGAAGTATATGCCCCGGGTATAGAATGGATAATGCTGTACATGGTGTTGGGTGCCGTAGTTGGCTTTATGGCAGGCTTACTAGGGCTGGGTGGCGGTGGAATATTAGTTCCTCTTCTGGCATCCATTTTCACTTACCAAGGGATAAATGTAGATAACGTCGTTCATTTGGCCTTAGGAACGTCATTGACCTGCATGATCATTTCTTCAATTGCAAGCATCCGCGCACATGTTTCACGAGGCGCCGTAGATTGGCAGGTCGTTCGCGGATTGGCGCCCGGAATTATTCTGGGTGCCTTTCTGGCTACCCAGGTCGCCGCCCACGTTAACTCGGTCTATATTGCCCTATTTTTTGCGCTGTTCATGGCGATTGTAGCGGGGCAGCTGTTTGTCAATTGGCAACCAAAAACCAGCCAAAAACCGATATGCTTTCGCGGATTAATTTTGGCCGGAATTGGAATAGGATCTTTATCAGCGCTTGCTGCCGTGGGCGGTGGCTTTCTCACCATTGCCTACTTGGGCTATAAGAATGTGAATATAAAGAAAGCCATTGGCACTTCGGCTGCCATCGGATTTCCTATTGCTATCACCGGTACTGTAGGCTACTTGATAAGCGGTTGGTCCAAAACATTGGGCAATTCCTATACCCTTGGATACATTGATGTACCCGCATTTGTAGCAATATCGATTACCAGCTTTATTGCGGCCCCTTATGGCGCAGGCTGCTCCCATCGTTTGCCTGAAACCTATTTGAAAAAGATATTCGCCATTATCTCATTGGTTTTGAGTATAAAGATGCTAGTCTCGGTGGTTAAATTTTGAGCTGAGCGTGTCGGTATTCTTTGATAGCATTTACGCCAACTACACATAGCAAGCCTGTGAATCTGGCATTAGACCTAAGGAAGTTTTAATAATGAATCCCCCCGCCAAATACGAATGGCTGATACCCGCTGGCTTGATAGCGCTCAGCTTCATCCCGATGGTTGCCGGTACTTTCCGCGTGCTTGGACTTGGCAGCGGTGCGGAGATCACAGCAGAGAACGCACGGTTCTTCGCGGCACCCTTGCCGGTGGTGCTGCACATTGTTAGCACCGTGATTTACTGCGTTCTCGGCGCTTTCCAGTTCTCCCCCAGTTTTCGCCGCCGCAAACCCAACTGGCACCGTGCGGCCGGGCGGATACTAATCCCTTGCGGGCTAGTCGTCGCATTTTCGGGCCTGTGGATGACCCAGTTTTATCCGCCTGCAAACTATCCGCCAGTCAATTTTGATGGCCCGTTCCTTTACGCGATCCGGCTTCTGGTGGGTTCGGCGATGGCCTTGTTTCTATGCCTAGGTTTTGCGGCTATCCGCAAGCGAGACATACCGGATCACAGGGCCTGGATGATGCGTGGCTATGCCCTCGGTCTGGGCGCCGGTACACAGGTCTTTACTCATCTCCCGATGTTCCTGTTTCCGAGCCTACAAGGGGAACTGGCAAGGACGCTTTGCATGGGAGCGGGCTGGGCTATCAACCTTGCGGTGGCCGAATGGTTAATTTCGCGTGAGCGCAGAAGACAATTACATTGAAAATCCGCTTTTTGCAGCCGGATATAATGAACGTAATTGAACGGCGGCTTTAAAGCATACACTTGCCATTGCTGTGAAATCACAGATTGTCTCCTCTTGGCCGGTACTGACTATTTGCACCGCATAAAAATCAACGTCAGCTATCAGGAAATTTTTGCGTCAGACAAGCCGACTAAAATCTGACACAGTGGATGTTTTTTTTGACTCGTGGTTCACGCTAGCTTTGACAATAGTTTTTGACTAAGCCTTAAGGTAGTTTGTCAGGCAATTTTTTGTTCCATTCGCTCACAATCTGGCCCAACCTCTCAGCGACAGCCGATCTTGCTTCGGTTCGCACCCATCCTTTCGACAGAAGCTGATCGTAGTGTGTATGTTTGTGGTGGACATACGCTTTCACGGCTTGTTCTATGGCTTCTGCGTCGAACGCCTTCGCCGCAGAAGATCGACCTACTCGGCCACTATATTTCTGGCAAGCATGATCATACTCGCGGATTTATCTGACTGCCTTTCTCTTTCAAACCTGTCTATAGACTATTTCAGCGTAGATGCATCTGTGCAAATAACCGTCTGGAGTAATAGTCAGCCTTCACCAGCCAAAAAATATTCGAAGTAAATTTGCAAACAAGTGACTGAAGACTCGGGGAACATCCACTCTCTCTTCACTCCAACAACTATGCCTTTTTTATACTGGAAAACACCAAATCCTCCAGAAACCTTACAATCTCTGCCTCATTTTTATCTTGCCCAAAGTCGGTCAGAGAAGGCAGGTTTTTCATAAAAAAATTTTGAAAATGTGCCATTTCAATAATAGTGGACGCTAATGATTTTGGGTATTTGTATTTGGGACTACACTCCAAAATCATATTTCCGATCACAGCACACAGGTCTTTGTAGGGTTTAAACAAGTGATCCTTGTTATCTTCAGATACCCGTTTGGTCAAATAGGCTTTGGTGCCTTCAGTAATAATGATTTGATGAAGCATACTTTCATCGACATAAAGGGTGTTGCTATCGTCCTCCACGGTGGTCGCCAATAAGTTAATAACCCTCTTGAGCCTAAGCACAGCGTCTTTAATATTGTTGGTCTGGAAAGTAACCTGGTATTCAAGCCAACTCCAATACCAAGCGGTAAGATAAATCAGCAACCGGTGCTTGTTTTCAAAATACCGGTAAATTCCCGCTTCAGTTGTACCAATGTCTACAGCCAGTTTTTTAAACGTAAACGCTTCAAACCCGTTTTTGTGAATTAACTGAATACTGTGCAGAATGATTTTTTTCCCCAGTTCGGATTGCTCCGGATCCTTGATGAATAATTTTTCATTCATTTTAATTTTTAATTGTA
>JBAXUR010000194.1:0-4304 GCA_037129595.1 Methylococcaceae bacterium
TATTAAATAAGCAATACATAAATGTATTATTTTTAAAAATAAATCACCGGGGGCGATGAAAAATGAATAAAAGCGTAGATATTAAGTAGTGATTTGTTTTAAAAACGTCCTGTAGTAGTTATAATAACCACCATGAATAGCAAACAATTAATTAAACAATTAGAAAAAGACGGCTGGATATTACGCAGCGTTAAAGGTAGCCACCATATCTTTGTACATCCAACCAAGCCGGGGCATATTAGCGTCCCTCATCCTAAATATGAGCTGGGCAAAGGGCTGGTTCACAAATTATTGAAGCAAGCGGAGTTAAAACCATGAGATTTATTATTGCAATAGAGCCGGGTGATGATGATCACTCGTTTGGTGTCGTGGTTCCTGACCTGCCCGGCTGTTTTTCAGCGGGAGATACCTTAGATGAAGCCTTTGAAAATGCCAAAGAGGCTATTGATCTATGGTGTGAAACCGTTATTGAAGATGGTGAAATGGTGCCTTCCGGTAATAGCCTGGCGTTTCATCAAGCCGATCCAGAGTTTGCAGGTTGGGTATGGTCTATTGTTGATGTGCCTGTTGAGCGATACCTTGGGCCTGCAGAAAAAGTTAACATCACTCTGCCCCGATTATTACTCAGCCGGATTGATGATTATGCCAAAGCGCATGGCGCAACACGCTCGGGGTTCTTGGCGCAAGCAGCCAGACGGGAAATGCAGCATTAAAAATAAATCACCCAAGGCGGGTTTATGGCTAAATTTCAGGCAATAAAAAACCCGCCGGAGCGGGGTCTATTGGAATATTTTAATAATTAAGCAGCCCGTTTCCATCCGGTGTCATAATCCTCAAATATTTCTTTTTCTTGGTCTCTTTCGTCAATATCTTTAATTCTTGCTATTAGCTCTAATATCCCCGTTTTTTCTCCATAAAACTCAATTAAGCACGCTCTTAGCATCCTGTCTGCCCACTTTGGAGCCTTACCGCTTTTTTCCCACCTGGCGATTGATTGATCATCTTTCCCAATCAGGTCGGCCAAGGCTTTCTGGGATAAATCCAGTTCTTTGCGCAAAAATCTAAATTCTTCTCCACTCAGTGTAGGTTTATTAAAAATAAGGTTATGCGCAATAGCTCTATTTAATCCATAGACATCAGATATTGATACACACTCACCATAATCAGGTAGATCAAGTATGGTGTAGCCATTAATCAGCCAAATGTTGTTTAATCCACTTTCTTGATAGTGATACATATTTTTAACCTCATTCAAAACACAGTCACCACGACTATGCGCTCACCGTTGTTATTATATTTAAAAGCAATCGCTACGGTTACGGCGTTGCCCGCTGTGTAATGCTCTATATTACATCGCCAGTCGCCTTTTATATCTCGATAGGGTGACTCGCTAATCCTACCTTTTTCTATGCAAGTTAATACTTGTTTGAGCGTTATATTCCTTTCTATCATTCGCTCTTTTGCATGTGGGCTTATAAATATTACAGAACCATTAGCGGCGCACCTTCGTAAGATTGATAGAGCGTCAACATCGTTCATTTTAATAGGGGTTGCTTTATTCGTGCCTATCATTTTGACAGGTAAAATATTAAATGCAAGATAAAAAATAGAGTTGGAAGCAAGCAGCATAAATCACCGGGGGTGGGTTGGGGTGCGGTTGATGTTTGTTAATGCTATTGATAAATTATTACTAAATGCTATAATTAAGACATGTATAAAATAATTTATCGAAAATCAGCACTTAAAGCATTGTCAAAAATGCCGCGTAAAATTGCCGAAAAATTTACCGGTTCTTTTGCATTGCTATCAGTCAACAGTGAAACCGGACTGGATATAAAGAAGCTTGAAGGCAGGGAAGGCTTTAGATTACGGATTGGCAGCTATAGGGCTATCTATAGAAAGCTTAATGATGTGATGGTGATTGATGTCATTAACGTAGGCATTAGGGGAGATATTTACAAATGAACGTACAATTTATTGAGCAAAACGGCACCAGGCAATATGCTATTGTGCCTGTCGATACTTATGCTTTGCTGCTTGAAAAGGCGGAAATGCTGGATGATATAAAGGCTTATGACGAGGCAATGGCCGGTGATGACGAGCTGGTGCCTGGCGCGGTAGTTATTCGCCTGATAGCTGGCGAAAACAAAATAAAAGTGTGGCGTGAACACAGAGGTATTAGTTAAGCGGCGTTGGCAGAAAAAGCAGGTATGGCACAAGCCAGTATCGCCCAGATGGAAGGCGGCAAACGGAATGGCACTGTTGCTGCGCTTAAAAAAATCGCTGATGCGTTAAATCTTGATCTGGATGACTTGGCTTAGTCGATAAGACTGACAGCGGAAAAGTGATGTTCCCTTATGATGTAGTGCATGTAGATTTTATGCTTCAAGCGGCTTAGGGGGGAATTTCAGGCAAAAAAACGCAATTAAGCGGTTTGGTGGGGATTGGGTGCGGGGTTATTTCTTTGGCATTAGGCAACCCATAAAATAATAGGTCGCTCCAAAAACATAAATGCTGAATAACCATATCTCCCCAAGACCCTGCGATCTTGTAAACAAATCATGCCCGGACAAGAAGTAAGCAAACGGGAGTTGCAGTGCTATAACAAATGCCAGCAATAGACGTTGATAGTTTTTCATTTGTCTTCGGGTAGCCAGTCAGACGAAAGAATATCGACCATAAGCCAAGGGCAGGCATCAGGCAATTCACCAATGCCTGTTTCTTTGGTTGTCATAGTCAGCACATCACCCCATACATCTTCTAGCCAATCAGCATTAGACAATTCATTTTTTAAGCTAGGCGTATTTTTTAGTCGTCTACATAGACCCTTGCGCTGCTCCCTTATAGTCAGTGTCCAACTGGTTGACCTGCGCTCTGGTTGGCACTGCCACTTTAGCAGGTGCGTCATCAATATAACCATTCGGCTTGCCAGTTCTCTTTGCTCACTTTTACCCACGTCGTCTATCTCGTCCGCAATATGTTCCAGATCCAGCAAGTCAAAGCGACCAGCACGAATAAGCCTGGCCTGTTCCTGCGCCCAAGCGACAATATCCTGTTGGTAGGTTGTTAATGTTTCAGCTTCCAATGTTATCGTTGCCATAATTTATGATCCTGTTAAAGCAGTTTAACCAGGGCAGCAATAACAGCAATGGCAACTACCATCATACCGCCAATCTTGATAATCAGGCGTTGTTCGAGTTGCACTAAGTCCGTTTTAGTTGCTAATTCTGTTTGTGCTTCTACCAAGCCTCTCACGATGGCTCGCGCTTGGTCATGAGGAAGGCCGGAAGATTTTAAATCTTCAACTAGCCTATCTGTATCAAACGTTATCGTTGTCATTCACTGGCTCCCCGCTAATTTTATAATCGGCCTTCATATCATCCCATCGTCTACCTATAAATACCTTCTCTGACTCATCAATCCGGGCATTTACTCGTCGCTCTATATGCCTGAGCTTTGATGCGTCTCTACCTGCATCGTGTATTGCTTGTAATTTCTCAACAGTCATCACCGGATCGGCTCGGCTCGGCTCGGCTCGGCTCGCAAGCAAGCTGGCTGGCTGACTGGCTGGCTATATTATAACGAAATTCATTTTCTGCGGTTCTTATTATCTCTTTTCGCCCATGCTCGCTGGCTTGCGTGTATTTTACGATGAAACCTTCAATTCTAATATCTACCAGATCATCAACAGATAGATTCGGTATAAGCAGATGATAAACCTCAATGCCAAAATAAAAAGCGATCTTTTCAACGGTGTCCATTGTCACGCTTCCAACACTGCCAGGATTTAGGGCATTAGATATAGTCCTCTGACTGACACCAGTTTTTTTAGCAAGCTCTGACTGGCTCATTTGCTTATGCTTCATGAGCTTACCTACGTTAGCGGATATTATTTCGTGAGTCTTTATCATGAGTAGCATTTTATTACTCTCCTATAGCAATGTATTATTTTTTCTTTAGCAAGTTATTGCTATTAATTCCAGCAATTTATGGCTAATATATTAGCCATGAAAATATTAAACATTACTGAACAGCTTAGAGCCAAGGTTAAAAACCACGGCAACTATGGAAAAATCGCCGATTCTGCCGGCGTTGACGTCTCTTGGTTGTCTAAGTTTGCAGTTGGCGCAACTCTTAATCCGACCATAAACAGGCTCGCTAAGGTTGAAGCGTACTTTGACATATTAGACCCGACATCTTTGGAAAATAAATAATCATGGCACAAGACATAGACGTTAAAACCTCTCTGAATGAGGACGACCATGACAACCTTCTGGTTATGTCCAGACAATATGGCTTTAAAA
>JBAXUR010000195.1:0-4301 GCA_037129595.1 Methylococcaceae bacterium
GCCCAACAAGGCCGAAAAACAACGGGCTTTCGATATTATGAAGGCATTGGCTGAATTGGACTTCATAAAGTATGGGGCAATCAAGGGAGAGTATGACGAACGGCCATACTTTAGGTTTGATGATACCGGGCAGGAAGTCTTTAATAATTGGCTTACTGACTTACAAACTATCAAGATTCAACAAGAAGAAAATCCTTTAATATGTGAACACTTCGGGAAGTATCGTTCCCTGATGCCTTCATTAGCCTTGATATTCCATTGTATTGATATTGCAGACGGCAAAGCGGAGGGCAATGTAAGCGGCAAGGCGGCACGATTGGCCGTTGATTGGTGTAAGTATCTGGAAACCCACGCTCGGCGTATTTATGCGATGGTCGAGAGTCCAGAACATGCGGCGGCGGTTAGATTAGCTGGCAAGATAAAAACCAAGTCCCTACCCAGTCCATTTACTACCCACGACGTATATCACAAAGGCTGGCATGGCTTAAAAGACAGGCAAGAAGTGGAAGCCGCTTGTGAAATCTTGCTTGAAGAAAGCTGGTTAATGATGCACCGGAAACCCAGATCAACGACCGGAAGGCCACCCGCACAAGTTTATTATATGAATCCAAAATTATTTGAAAATGCCTAGAGTAGTCACCGCGTAAACCGCGTAAAGTAGTTTTAGCGGTTTACGCGGTTCATAGTCTAGGGTTTTTCAGGGAAAAAATAGAATAGGAAAACCAAAATGAAACAGAAACTTTTAACCTTAAGGCAAGCCGAAAAAATGCCGGGCGTTTATGAAATTGTCAGTCATTGTGGCGTGTTTAACTTTAGGCTAATGGCAAAGATCGACACCGAGGAAAACTTGCGTGATGCCATGTTGCGTATTCAGAAAAACGGCTTGATCGCCTTGGTGGTGATGCCATTAACAGCTGAAACAGATATTGATTTTTAACCAGGAGAATATGAAATGAATAATTTAGTGAATGAACAATTTGAACCCATCGACGACGACATTATCTGTTTTCTGCAAAGTGACGACCCGTTTATAGATTTATTGGCGATGGTTATTTTGTCGCGCGGAAAACAAAAATTGCTTGAACGCATCCCATCGAAAGTACACCAATATGATCAAACTATGGCGAATTATAACCACTCGATCAAAAGACTGCTTAAAGCGGCTTGCGAATATTATCCAGACTAAGCCTCAGAACTTGCAATGACAACAACATTGAGTTTTGAAATCAGCGTACCCGGTAAGACCTTAACATGCCAAGCCGATGCCGATAATGCGGTAACAACCATCTTGGCATTGTTGGGGCTCACTGGTTCTGAGTTAATGCTTGATACCGATGTTTATTTTAATCACTACACCGATATTTCAAACCTTGTAACAAGTGGCGCGTGGTTGATCAGAAACCGCCGTGCTTACTGTATTCCACATTGGCCTAGCGGTAGGGCGCGGAAACATTTTAAACGCCGTTGTGATCTTAAACAGGCGCGGAAACTGTACCCGGATTGGCTGGCAAAACTAAAACAGCTTGAACGGCTTGGCAACCAACTCACAAGGATTTATTGATGGTTGAACCTTGTCGATAAGGCATAAAATGACGATTACCCATAATGGTTAAACGATGATTGTTTCGTGGCGCGTGAATTGTCCAGACACCCCGTAATGACTGGGGTTCTATTGATAAAGCAATAAGGTAGCAATGATGCCATTCGAAAAAGGCGCAAGCGGCAACAAACAAGGGCGGATAGCAGGCCGAACACCCGGCGCAAAACTGCGTAAGGCTATCGAGGCCAAGGCTGATGAAATACTGCAAGCGGTTATTGATGCCGCTATTTTGGGCGATATGGCAGCCTGTAAGATGCTTCTGGATCGGATTACCCCAACACTTAAGCCCCAAGCCTTGGCGATAAATTTACCCGTTAAAGAGACGCTCCCGGAGCAGGGAAACGAAATCATCAAGGCAACAGTTACAGGGCAGATACCGCCTGATGTAGGCGCTGGGCTTATTACTGCACTCGCGGCACAAGGCCGGTTAATTGAATTGCAGGAGCTGGGCGACCGCCTAGACCACCTTGAGAAAAAATTGGAGCTTCAAAATGCGCCTAAGTGATGCCGACAAGCTTTATAAAAAACTGCCTCCCGAACAGGCGGCAACCTTGGCTTTCGAGGCTAGCGTCAGGCAGGACTTTGACGAAATGAGTGCAATTACAGACAACCAACCGCAGTTCAATTTTGTGGGTACGAGTAATGCCTATCGCGGTCGTTTTATGAGTTTGAACCATATTTCTCTATTTTATGGCGTTGTTTACTGGAAAAGCAGGGCGGTATTTATGTATCGTTTGTCAAAATACGATGAGCCGGGATCCCTTAGAATTGCCGCCCATCTGGGGAGTATGGAGCTGGCATTGCTTAAAGCTTGCGAACAACTAGGCGTGAACGTGGAATCGCTCAAAAAATTGGGTGAGATACCGGAGGAGGATTATTTTAGCGAATATGCCGAGGAAGCCTTAACCGCCGAGTACATTGATCTGTTTTTGGGCTCCATGTAATGAGTACACCGGAACAGCGCAAGCGGCTTAAAGCTTATTTACAACGAAGTCATGCGGTCTTTGCGGAATGGGCAGAGCGTGGCTATCAATATCCGCCACCCAAGACAGAACCTTACCCGGATGATTTGCTTGGTCTGCCATGTGGCGCAAAAACCAGAGCAGGGACACCGTGCAAGCAAACCGCGACTTATGACAATGGCCGTTGCAAATGGCATGGTGGATGCAGTACCGGGGCAAAAACCGAGGAAGGAAAAAAGCGTTCGGCAATGAATGGGTTTTGCCCCAAGAAAAAGCGAACTCATACGACCTGACAAAACTTGACATTCAAACTGGAAAATTTACCCAATCGCGGATAGTTCGCAAAAAAGCAAACTCATGGTGGTTAACATTTGCTAACATTTTATCGGGCATTTCGCAAAGTGCGATACCTCAGCCATCCAAATAAGCAGAGATGCCCACGTTTTACCTCGGTCAACAGCCGATGGTCGTGAGAATCACAATGCACTAGAAATGACGAGGCCCGATAGCATTGACGCGGGACTCGATTCAACTACGTCATCTAAAAAGAACGCTGAAAAGTTGGTCTACCGCTCTATATCGGGCTTGGATATAAGTATAGCGCACTGGGCGGTGATAAAAAATCTTCTGAATATCCTACTGCAAATTTGCAGGAGGTTAGCAGAGCCGAAGCCAATTATCAACAAACAGGCAACAACACCCATTCAATCATAATACCTGCCTGTAAGCCTTGATATACGTCATGTGTAGCGAGTTGGCACGGTTACATACTAGCAGGTTGATTATGCCTTGAATCAGTACAAGCACCTGCAAGCGGATATACCCATGAACCCGAAAGAACTGGTTGTTAAATGCTATGCAAAGCAAGAAGAAGGTATATGGGTTGCTGTGTGTTTAGATTTTTGCTTGGCAACACAAGGCGACTCATTGAATGAGGTGAAGCGCAAGCTTGAGGAACAAATTACCTTTTATGTCAGTGAGGCATTGGAGGATAAAGAATATGGCAATCAACTACTAGGCAAACGAGCACCCGTAACACAGTGGCTTGAATATTATTTCATCCGGTTTACCAATATGATTATTCATAAAAGCAGGGGTTAGGAAAAAAGATTTTTACCGGATTTTTAAGCAACTTTAGCCGCTACCAATGCGGTTTTTTTATGCCTGAATTGTTGCGTGTGTTTTAAGGTATTATTGTATTTGTCCCATGGGACACTGGCGGGACACTTGAGATTAAAAAAGGGCAATAACTGAAATAATTGATAACAAAGCATAACAGTTAAGTTATTGAGTTAATTGTTATTGTTTATTATGGTGTGCTGTATTTTGTTGATTTTTAAAGACTCTTAATCCATAGGTCCGGGGTTCGAACCCCCGACACCCCACCAGTAAAATCAAGGCCTTACAAGAAATTGAAGGCCTTTTTTATTGTCTGATATTTTTACGATTCTAAAATGTAACCAATTTGTAACCGCATTTGCCCAATGTAACTGCCAACAATTTATATTTGTTGAATAAATAAATCACCGCAATGCTTGCCAACCGGATAACGTAATTGACTAGAAATCTCCTTACACACTTTAAAGTTAACATTTTTGTATTCCGACCAATATTTGTATAACCAAAGAATGCTCAAAGTTGGCGCCCATCATAATGACTTTCTGAAATCCAGAGAAAACATCAGGTAAGGCAATTAATTACCACATTAGCGAGACAGGAGTCGAGAGTTCTGTCGAAAA
>JBAXUR010000196.1:0-4202 GCA_037129595.1 Methylococcaceae bacterium
ACACGAAGAACACGAAGATTTTGCTTTGGTTTTTCTTCGTGAACTTCGTGTCTTCATGGTCTGTAATATCTTTAAGTTGATGTGTATGGGGTACGGCTAAAAAGTCACCCTGAAAGTTAGGCTCTTTTAGAATAAGGACAGGGCGTTTTTTGCTGGCGGAAAGATCGGTAAAAGGAAAGGGCAATAAGACAATATCAGATGGCTGGTACATTATTCCATACCTCATCCTCAATATTATCCCAGTCTGCAAGCGAACAGGTCTGGGCATTCATAACGTTTTTCCATTCAGCTTGTTCTTCACGCTGACGCAAAAACAGTGCAAAATCCAAAACTTCCTGCACCTTATGCTCTAGTAAAAGTTTAATGGTTTGATAAACTTGTTCGGCTAAACTCATAACATTCCTCCATCAAGCGCTTGGTTTCTATCTGCTCTGAGTTATTCCTCGCCAATCAAATACAAAGTAACTGTGCCAGTAGTCCATGTTGCCACACCGCTACCAAAGAAATCCTGATCCTCCGTCCACACAGGGCAGTCCAAAGCCAGCGCTGTGGCTAACACAGGCCAGTCCCGAACATCCCGGATACGTTGACGTGCGCTAGTTTCAAATTCGCAATAGACATCAAAATCGATACACTGTACCAGGGTTGGTAGCTGGCTCAGTACTGCGGCTCCGACTTCCCAGTCCAAGCCACGCGCCTTAAAGATTGGCGGGAGGTACTTTTCGGCATCAGCAAAAGCATCGTCAGGTGCAAAGAAAGCGGTCGTACTGTAATACTGATTCAACAGTTTAAACACTCGTTGACCCAGCACCGCGCGGATAAGAATGTTAGCGTCAAGCACCAGAGCTTGGCGACTCATCACTTGTCAGTCAAGCGACGTGTATTGAACTCGGCAGCAACGTCATCTTCCGATACGCGTAAAGCTGACATCATAGCCTCCAATTTTGCCGCAGCATTCCTGAGAGCATCAAGGTCTTGCTGGTTGTGACCATGTCGTGCCGGGATGTAATAGCCAATTGTCTCACCGTGACGAGTAATCGCGATCGGCGACAAAGACTCCAGATACGAAGGCAAATTTGCCCGAAATTCTTTCACGCCTACTTTGGTTTCCATGATTATCTCTTTGTGTACGCAAGTGTACACATTATAGATATGCTTTTAGTTAATTGGCAATGTCTGGGCACAAATATAAAGCTTAGTCATAACCGACAAGCCAGGCAGGATAAGCGCCGCGTACCTTTTTGAAGTTGTAACACAATCTATCACCCTACACACTACGATCCAGCTTGCGATAACTAATCGCTTCACTTAAATGCTTGGTTTCTATCTGCTCTGACTGTGCCAAATCAGCAATCGTCCTCGCCAGTTTTAAAATGCGGTGATAAGCGCGATGTGACAAACCAAATTTATCCATGGCCTGCTCTAAAAGCTGGTGACTTTGTTCAGATAATACGCATAACTTTTTAACTTCTTTTGCTGATAATGCCGAATTGGCTTTGCCGCTTCGTGCTACGGCAATGTTGCGTGCGGCGACCACACGTGCTCTGATGGTGGCGCTGCTTTCTTCACCGCCAGGCGCTCCTTTGCGTAATACTTCATGCGATATACGCGGCACTTCCAGGTGCATGTCTATCCTGTCCAACAAAGGCCCGGATACTCTGGCCCGATAACGCATGACTTGTTCTGACGTACAGTGGCAGCGCCCTGAGGCGTCACCTAAATAGCCGCACGGGCAGGGATTCATGGCAGCGATTAACTGAAATCTGGCGGGAAAATCAACTTGCCGGGCAGCGCGTGAAATAGTGATATGCCCTGTCTCCAGTGGCTCGCGCAAGACCTCCAATACCTTACGATCAAATTCGGGCAGTTCATCAAGAAATAAAGTCCCGTTATGGGCCAGTGATATTTCGCCAGGCCTAGGATTACTGCCGCCACCGACCAGCGCCGCTGCCGATGCGGTATGATGCGGGGCGCGATAAGGCGGTTTTAGCCAGTTGGCAACATCCAAACCTTGATCGCTAATGGAAGCAATAGCTGCGGTTTCTTGAGCTTGTTGTTCGGTTAACAGCGGTAAAATAGTGGGCAAGCGTGCTGCAATCATGGATTTTCCGGTACCTGGAGGTCCGAGCATAATTAAATTATGGGCACCGGCGGCGGCAATTTCAAACGCTCTTTTAACATGATATTGACCATGCACATCAGCAAAATCCAACTCATTGGTAGGTGCAGGTGGTTCGGTTTGTTGAAATTCAGGTTGTATTTGCGCCTGTCCACTGAGATGGGCGCAGACTTCTAACAGATGTAATGCTGGGATAATTTCAATCCCTTTAACCAGAGCGGCTTCAGCGGTATTTTCTTTAGGCAGAATTAATTTTCTTTTATGATTTCTGGCCTGTATGGCGATAGGAAGTACGCCTTTGATAGGACGCAATTCGCCACCCAACGACAACTCGCCAATACATTCGTATTGCTTAAGATTAGCCATGGGGATTTGGCCGGAGGCCGCCAAGATGCCTAAAGCAATGGCTAAATCAAAACGGCCACCTTCTTTGGGTAAATCAGCAGGTGCCAGATTGACAGTAATGCGCTGGGCGGGAAACTCAAAACGGGAATTTAATAGTGCGCCTCGAACACGGTCTTTGCTTTCTTTGACGGCTGTTTCCGGCAAGCCAACAATATTTAAGGAAGGCAAGCCGTTAGAAATATGAACTTCAACCATTACCAGAGGCGCCTCAATGCCTGAGCGACCTCTGCTAAAGATAACCGCTAAGCCCATAGCGCTTCTGAAAAGTTATTATATTTTTGTAGCGCCATTATAAAATTCCCGGCATTCCAATTATGAATTGGTGCATTGTAGGAGTTGGCCTCGCCCGCGATGTTTTGAAGCTATTACCTCGCGGGCATGGCTCTCGCTCCTACAAGCCTTAACTGCGGTTAGTTAAGCCAAAGAGCGGTTTAACCTTACAATTCTTCTTTATTAAGAACGGTGCCTTCCATTGCAGACACGCGTTTTTCCAGGTCTTCCAGTTTTGAGCGAGTTTTTGCCAATACCATTTTTTGCACTTCAAATTCTTCACGGGTAACCAAATCCAGCTTGCCTAACGCGCCTTGTAAAATGGCTTGGAACGTTTTTTCCAGATCTTCTTTCAGGTTACTCAGGCCAGGCGGAATGGCGCTAGCCAAACGATTGGCAATATCATCAATAGCTTTAGGATCAAACATTAGGGTAATCTCATATTAGTAAAGAGTGGTAGATTGGGTTATCTCTTTCTAAGCCAAACAAGCGCTTAAGGCGACCCAATCTACGGTGTTATTTATAACGCAAAGGCTTTTTTAAAAAATTCAGGTTGCGCTAAAGAGGCTTTGTGAATATCAACATTATAATAAACGGTTTCAAAAGGCTTGTTTATTGAATCCTGCTCTCTAAATGTTGTTAAAGCTGTTTTACTGGCAATGGTAGCACTCCACCAGCCCGAAGGATACAGACATTGTGGAAAAAATAAGGTTTGTAAATGCCCAAAACCACTGGTACTCATGGCGTTACGCATTTCGCCGATCAGCTTCATGTTAAACAGTGCGGACTCGCTTTGTTGCACGATCATGCCATTTTCTGAAAGACAGTTAAAGCAATCACGGTAAAAATCTTCGCTGAATAAACCTAAAGCAGGGCCAATCGGGTCAGTGCTGTCCACGATAATAATATCGACTGAATTAGGTGCCGCATCTTTTACCCATTTAATACCGTCGATAAACTTCAAATCGGCTCTGGGATCATTATTGGATTCGCAGAGTTCAGGAAAATAAATTTCCGCCAGGCGAGTAACGCGCTCATCAATATCAATCTGTACCGCATGTTCTACAGTGGGGTGTTTTAACACTTCTCTCAACGTGCCACAGTCACCACCACCAATAATCCAGACTCTTTTTGGATTGGGATGCGTGAACAAAGCCGGATGGCTCATCATTTCGTGATAAAAAAAGTTATCGCGGGTTGATACCATGGTGCAGCCATCGATGACCATCAAGTTACCGAAGGTTTCGGTTTCATAAATTTCAAGATGTTGAAATTCAGATTGTTCTTCGTGTAATTTTTGTTTAATTTTTAATGAAAAGGCCGATTCAGCCCCTGGGACTTGCTCGGTAAACCATTCAGTTGGGTTCATGTAAAGATTCCTGAAAAAAATAAACGAATAAATAAGTCC
>JBAXUR010000197.1:0-4152 GCA_037129595.1 Methylococcaceae bacterium
TTGGCGTCTAATATTGTTTGGCATGAATCAACTTAACAAAGCACGCCAAGTTGTGAGGCTACCCAATAGGGTTTTCTTTTGGGGCGCGGGGGGGGGGGGGAATGATGAGTCATAAAAAAATAATGCAGTAACTTTGTCAGTAACTTTTATATTCTTGCTCTACAGGCCTTTATATTCAAGTTATTAAAGTCCTCTTCTCGGTACCAAATGAGTATACAACAAGACGCAAAGAACAACAAACAAAAGCAAAAACCCGCAAGTTGCAAAGCTTGGCGGGTTTTTTATTGCCCAGCCAAAACCGGTAACCCTGAACAATTTATGGGGCACCCATTTTAGTTAGGACAAAATACCAAAGTTTACTATAGCCTCCCCCATTTTTTCGCACTTAAAAACGGGCAGCAGCTGTACACCCCTAAAAAGGGAGTCGGGCGGTCAATCAAGCAAATCACAAGCCTGTTTCCTGACTTTATCTGGATAATGCAATTTTGCAAGGCCTGATCCTCTTGTTTTCACTGACGAGTAGGATGGGTAGAGCAGCGCGAAACCCATCGCATAAGGAATCAATTATGATGGGTTTCGGCTATCGCCTCTACCCATCCTACGCGCTGCCGTGATTATAAATTCATTCTTTTTTCTCTATTGAATCAGGGTAACTTATAGGTTACTATTGACCATGACTGAACTTCAAGAATACATCAGTACGGACGGACACAGCTATTTTGCGGATTGGTTCAATGACTTGGATGCGACCGCTGCCGCCAAAATTGCGACTGGACTTATTCGGATGGAGCAAGGCAATTTTTCTAATGCAAAGGGAGTCGGTGCGGGCGTTTTGGAATATCGCATTGATTTTGGTGCCGGTTACCGGATTTATTTTGGAAAAGACGGCGAATGTCTGGTGATCTTGTTGGCGGGTGGCACCAAGAAACGTCAACAACACGACATTGATGCTGCCAAAGCCCGATGGGAAGATTACAAACAACGCAAAAAAGATAAAGGTGGCAAATGACATTAACACGCAGCTTTAAAGAAACCGTGACAGCACGTATCGAGCGTGATGAAGCGTTTCGTGACGCGCTATTCCGTGAGGGCATTGATTGCCTGTTGTCTGGTGATGTAGACACTGGCAAGGCAGTATTACGCGACTATATCAACGCAACAATCGGCTTTGAGAGCCTCAGTGAGGCTATCAATACACCACCTAAAAGCCTTATGCGTATGTTTAGTCAGAAAGGCAATCCACAAGCTAAAAACCTGTTTGCAGTGATCTCGCATCTTCAAAACCAGCGCGGTATTCATCTCGAAGTCAGAGCTGTGAAGTAAAAAACGAGTAGGCATCGTGGAGTGGAAAGCAGGAAGCGAACGGTTAGAAATACTGGCAGGAAAAAGCTTGCACAATCGATTACTGGCCGGTTTTAACCATGAATTTATTTATTGGTTTACCACCATCTATCGTGTAAATAGAGCTGTAAAAACCTTAAATCCCTACCCCATGTCGCCATATAACCCCAATGAAAGTACCAAAAAGCATCGTCATCTGAGGTGTTTTCAAAACGCCATACGATTTCCTGCATGGAAGCGACAATATCCATCAAATTCATACTAGAAGAGTACATGCCGAGTTCGGCTTCTTCCCATGGGACTAATATATCCAACGCGATATTGTACCAACCCAGACTGGGAAATCGTTTCTAAAGCACTTTTCCTATGGCTGGATAGTCTGTTTTTGGCGGATCAGGATAGTCTATTTCGTCGAAATGATTTTCTGTAAATCGGACTATGTATGCCAGTTCATCAAGCAACGCTATGAGAACACCTATATCGTCGTGTTTTATCTCTTGCTCCATGACAACCGACAAGAAATTATAGATTACCGTTTTAACGTTTGGATTTAAAGATAGGGCGGCCATGGTCTTATTTGCTGTTGTAATTGGTTTTTAAGCTGCCAATCTGGCGGCATTTTTTCAGGACGAAACCAAGGGCAACCGTTGGTTACCCAGTTTTGATAGTAAGCGTCGTTATCATCATAACAGTATTCACAACCACAACATTCGCAAATATCGTAACTCACACATAGCTCACGAATGGATGGGTAGGGCGGGCGTGTCAATAGGCTCCCAACCACAGAGAGGAGAGTGTTCAATTTTCATTGTATTTTCTTTGGTTGCCGATTCCTAGTTTGAGCATTATGAAACTTATGATGACATACGATCTAAAAAAGCTTCATCATCTTCAGTCCATTCTTTTTTCTTTTTCAATGCTATTTCTTCAGACCTATTCCAGTCATCTATTCTGTTTTTAGCAAGGTTAATATCTTCTTCGTTGGCATTAATATATACATGTATGATGCCACATTTATAAGGTATTGGTTTTGTCCCAGGTGATTTTTTTATAATGGTTATGCCTGTTATTTTTGATTTATCCATATTCACACCACTGTATATTCTCTGCTGCCTGAGTTCTAGTTTGGGCATTATGAAACTTATGAAGACATACGATCTAAAAAAGACTCATCATCTTCAGTCCATGGCTTGCCTTTTTCTACCCAATTGCGCCTCAAGCGTGACGGGGTTTGCAACCCCGTTACTCATGTTTTACCCTGCATTAACTAAACAGCTAAACATACCTAACGCAAACTTTTTGAATAACATAGTAATCAAACACTTGGAACGGGGTTGCAAACCCCGTCCCGCGTAGTTGAATTATTGCTATTAATAAGGCACTTGGTTTATAGATTTCTATTTCATCTTTAGTGTTAACCCTGCACTGCAAAAGAACACTTCATCACAATACTGTCCCATCATCTGCGCCGCTTTACCGGATAAATCAACAAACTGGCGTGCTAACGGATTATCGGCAATAACACCCAAGCCCACTTCATTATGTACAAAAACCATAGCGCACGGTAATTGCAGCACCGCTTCCAGTTCTTGCAAAATATCTGCTTCCGGAATTTGGTAATAGAGTAAATTGTTTAACCACATCGACACACATTCTATTAATACCGGACGCTGACAGGTTTGGAGTGCTTCAAATAGTTTGACGGGCTCTTCCAGTGTGATAAAAAAATCTTTACGGCGCTGTTGATGAATGGTCACCCGAGTTTGTATTTCATCATCAAAAAATTCCGTTGTTGCCAAGTAGTAAGGCTTATCTTTGTGCCCTTGCTCTAAAATGTAAGCTTCCGCCAAGCGGGATTTTCCACTTTTTATACCGCCTATAAACAGTGTCTTCATGTCAGCACAGCCCCTATCGCCAACAAGCTCAAAACCATCCAATCAATCCGTGTTTTCATCGTTAAGGCTTGGGCTAATGTGGCTTTATTAACGGGATTAACAGATTCACCCAACACTGGCTTATGCTTCAGTTGCCCGTGATAATAAGCATTGCCGCCCAAGGCAACCCCTAAAGCACCGGCCATTGCAGCAATCGGGTAACCGGCATTAGGACTTTCCAGTTTATGACCATCACGCCATAAGCATTGCCAAGCACGGCGTTTATCTTGGGCCAATAAAACAATCAATAAGGCCGTGAGTCGTGCGGGTATAAAATTAACGACATCATCAACAAGGGCAGCAGTTTTGCCAAAATAAAAATAATGCCCTGTTTTATAGGCAATCATTGAATCCATCGTATTGATGGCTTTATAAACTGCAATCCCCGGCAAACCAAACCATACCAAATAAAACAACGGAGCAATAACACCATCACTGAGGTTTTCTGCCCAGGTTTCCAGTGCCGCTTTATAGATTTCGGTTTCCGTCATGGTTTCAGTGTCGCGGCTAACCAGAAAACTCAAGGCATGTTTAGGTTGTTCAGCGGTTATTATTTCTGCAACACTGGCATGTAACATGTTCATGGCCAATCCGGTTGAGGCAAATACCGCTATTAGTAATAAAGACAACCAAGAAACCAAACCTTCACTCAGATAAACAAGCGCACTGCTAATCAGCAAGGTCAACACGACCAAGCTGATGACCAATAGCGCACCGGGTAGAATTCGGTCTTGGTAAAAACGTTTTTCAAATCCCGAAATAAACTCGCCCATCCAGACCACCGGATGTTTACAGCTAAATTCACCAAAAACACTGTCGATTAGATAGGCTAAAGCCGCTAATTCAAACGCCATCAATCGGCCTGAAGCGCTTGCAA
>JBAXUR010000198.1:0-4108 GCA_037129595.1 Methylococcaceae bacterium
TTGGTTGGGGAATAAAAATTAATGGTGCGCGGTGCGCACCCTACACGAGGATTAGGATTAGTAGGGTGCGCACCGCGCACATTTTATGACTGGCCGTATTCCACATTTCATCGTTGGGTGAAACAAGGAACCTATAATCAACAATAGGGTTGTAAGGTGACTAAAATGTTCGATTTCGCTGATCTGGAGGGATTGGTTGGGGAATAAAAATTAATGGTGCGCGGTGCGCACCCTACACGAGGATTAGTAGGGTGCGCACCGCGCACATTTTATGACGCCAAATCCATCTCTAATATGGATTGCAGCGACAATACTATCGGGGGGAGCAACGTGCCATTTGTGCACCCATTAAGCCTGTTGTTCTCGGACATTTTTACGCTGACTTGAATAAAAGGAAACAGGTTGAAATTCAATTCACCGCTTATAATGGCTCCAGCGTGTCAGCTTAACGTTAATTCTGTTCACCTCACTTATATGCCATTCCTAAACCGCAAACTATTGGAGCAACCATGCGTATTCTTATCGTTGAAGATGAAGTCACACTTTGTGAACAAATTCAGCAGTATCTGGCTGATAAAGGTTTTGCTGTGGACACGGCTCATACCGGTAGCAACGGTTATTACATGGGCAAGGAATACCCGATTGATGCCGCGATTATTGACATTGGGCTTCCGGATTTTTCAGGCATTGAACTCATTAAACGCTTACGTAAAGATAAGGTAAGCATCCCCATTTTAATCCTGACAGCCAGAAGTCGTTGGCAAGAAAAAGTAGAAGGACTGGAAGCCGGAGCTGATGATTATTTGGTTAAACCCTTTCAATATGAGGAGTTACTAGCCAGAATTAACGCCTTGATTAGACGCTCAGCCGGACAAGCGCATCCTGTGTTAACCCATGATAATATTGAGCTGGATACCGTAGCGCAGGAAGTTTCGGTGTCCGGCGTAAAGTTGGAATTAACCGCTTACGAATATAAGGTACTGGAATATTTAATGTTTCGTAAGGGCGAATTGATTTCAAAATCCGTATTAACGGCACATATTTACGATGAAGACTTTGACCGTGACAGTAATGTTATCGAGGTTTTTATCGGTCGCTTAAGAAAGAAACTCGATCCTGACGGCACCCGTAAACCAATTGAAACTTTGCGGGGACGCGGCTACCGGATTTCTACCGGTCTTTCTTGAGCCGGGTATTGCCCCCCAACCCAATTCTGTTAAGTTAAGTTAAGTTAAGCATATCTGGAGTAAAATCGCTTTAGCTGTTGTGCAGGCAATAGCTGAAGCGATGTAACTATTCAATCCCCCTTTTTCAAAGGGGGAGGTGAATAACTACGAAGCGATTGCACTCCCGTTTTTTAAACAACTTACGCTTAACGGCACTGCCGGCTTCTTATCTAAAAGGCTTTAAATGCGCACTAAATCATTAAGCTTTCGATTACTCATTGCAGAAGGTTTGGTACTGGCCGCCTTCTTTGCACTGGTTGCTATTGTTCTTGAACAAGGCTTTCGTGAAAGTGCCGAACAAGCACTGCGGGAAACGTTACAGGTTCAAGCATACTCACTGTTATCGGCGGCCAAACTGGATAATGCCGGCGACTTAATCATGCCTTCCAATTTACATGACCCACGACTGACAAGCCCCGGCTCCGGCCTTTACGGCTTTATTCAGCAAGCTAAAAAACCGGTTTGGCGATCCCCTTCAGCCATTGGCCTGGAAGAAATAGTACCGCCTGAATTAAGTGCCGGTGATTCGGTATTTGTGCTCGATAAGCATCGGCGTTATGTTCTGCATTATGCCGTCCTTTGGCAAAATGCAGAGGCTATCAATCGTGAATTTATCTTTACTGTCGCTGAAGATGCGCGGTTTGTTAGCAGTCAAGTTGAACAGCTTCAACAAACCTTACGGTTCTGGTTACTGATTATCGGTGTGGTTTTGGTTTTTATTCAATTTGCCTTATTGCGCTGGAGTTTAAAACCGCTACGAAGCATTGTAAAAGACCTTGAAGCGATTGAGCAGGGTAAAAAAACCCTTTTGGACGGTGACTATCCAACGGAACTGGAAGGTTTGGCGGGCAATCTTAATGCTTTTATAACCCATGAGCGGGCACATTTAGAACGTTATCGCAACAATCTGGCTGATTTGGCACACAGTTTAAAAACACCGCTTGCCATATTGCGTGGTTGTGTCGAATCTTTTAGTGACAACAAGGAAACCGTGCAGGAACAGATTTCCAGAATGAATCAAATTGTTGAATATCAATTACAACGCGCGGCTGCCAAAGGCGAACATAAAACCAGCAAGACCGTTGATGTCTCGGTTGTTATCAACAAGATAATCGCCTCGCTAAGCAAGGTTTATATTGATAAAGGCATCAATTTTGAGCTAACCATCCCGGAACAATGCCTGGTTTATTGTGAAGAAGGGGATATGTATGAAATTGTCGGCAATT
This sequence comes from Methylococcaceae bacterium, assembly GCA_037129595.1. GTDB lineage: Bacteria > Pseudomonadota > Gammaproteobacteria > Methylococcales > Methylomonadaceae > Methylobacter_C. The sequence goes on from JBAXUR010000198.1 coordinate 2,453, forward strand.
TGTTGGATAACGCCTGTAAATGGTGTATTCATTCCGTTAAGGCCAGCATCGCCCTCAATCAACGTAAAAGTCGCCGCAACTTTTTTTTACTGCTTGAAATTGAAGATGACGGCCCGGGAATTCCCGTTGGCAAGTTTAATGACATCTTAAAAAGAGGGATTCGTGCGGATGAAAATATTCATGGGCATGGTATTGGCATGACCGTCGTTTTTGAATTAATCGGTTTGTTGGGCGGCAAGTTGGAAGGGGGTAAAAGTGCAGCGCTAGGTGGTATGCGATGGAGTGTTTATTTACCGTAATCCCTTGGCAAAGATTGCCTGTAACCTGCCCTTTTTTCCCTGCCAACTTTAAAGCCAATGCGTATTACCTTAACTTATATCAGTGTTATTTTACTTTGGGCGACAACGCCGCTGGCTATCAAATGGAGTGGTCAAGGCCCCGGCTTTTTATTTGGTGTTACCGCCCGTATGGCGATTGGCACGGTCTGCATATTATTGGTACTGGCGCTCATGCGGCAACGACTGGCTTGGCATCGCAAAGCGCTTTTAACCTATCTTGCGATAGCCTTACAAATCTATGGCGCCATGTTGGCCGTTTACTGGGCAGCGCAATTTATTCCCTCTGGCTGGATTTCAGTGATATTTGGTCTTACGCCGCTGATGACCGCTCTATTAGCCGCTATTTTTTTAGACGAACGAAGCCTTACGCTGGGCAAGTTACTCGCTTACGGCTTAGGCATTGGTGGCTTGATTATTATGTTTGGTTCGGCATTGCAACTAGGCCATGATGCCGTTTTAGGCATTGGTGGCGTACTGGTTTCCGCATTTTTACAATCAATCAGTGCGGTTTGGGTAAAACGCATCGCGGCAAAATTGCCCGCGTTATCCCAAGTAACCGGCGGTCTATTATTAGCGCTGCCGGCTTACCTGCTTACGTGGTGGCTAGTCGATGGTCATTGGCCGGTTTTGTTGACACCCACCAGTATGGTAGCGATTATCTATCTGGGTGTCATTGCCACTAGCCTGGGCTTTGTACTTTATTACTATTTACTGACGCATCTACCTGCTACACGGGTTGCCTTAATTACGCTGGTTTCGCCCTTACTTGCCCTGATGTTGGGGCATGTAATGAACCATGAACCGCTCACCCTAAAAGTGGTAACAGGCACGCTACTCATACTCTCCGCACTGATTGTACATACCTTTTTTGAGCGTATTCCTGCGCTAAAAGCATAGGTATCTACACAACTTTTACTCATATTAAAAACAATGAGTTACGACAGAATCAAGCTCCCTCTCCTGTTGGAGAGGGTTGGGGTGAGGAGAATAAAATCAAGCAGTTACATTCCCCTCATCCCAACCTTCTCCCTTTGGAGAAGGAGCAGTAGGACTTGTGTAGATACCTATGCGCTAAAAGCAAGGTCAAAATAAGTCTTGGTTTTTTTAAAAAGCATAGAAAAACTGTTGAAGAAAAAATAATCCAAGTTTAATTAAAATGTTTTTTTGCCCTACTTACATTTTTAGTGCTACTATTTAGTCGTAGTTAAAGTTTGAGTCGGTTTCTTTATGAAACTGGAATCTGTAAAGCCAATTATAGTGGCGTTTTTTTAAGTTAAGAGTGTGATATGTCTGATCAAGTTGTAGGTACCGTTAAGTG
>JBAXUR010000199.1:0-4106 GCA_037129595.1 Methylococcaceae bacterium
AACTATTTTGGAGTAATTCATGACGACTACTATTCAATCTATTGAGCAAGCCATTCAACAACTTCCCCCCCAAGATTTGGCTGAATTTCGTCGTTGGTTTACCCGGTTCGACGATGCGGTTTGGGATGCGCAAATTGAAGCCGATGCGGGTGCAGGTAAACTTGATGCGTTGGCTGCCGAGGCTTTAGCCGAGTACCATAATGGCAATGCACGGCAAATTTGAAGCATTTTACGTCATCAAGGTTCTGGCAATATTACGATGATTTACCCGCAAACATTTAAAAACTTGCGCGTGATAATTATGAGCTGCTTAAACAAAATCCGGCTTATCCTTCGCTACAATTCAAACAGGTCAAGGACGTTGCCTTTCGGAGTGTTCGGGTCAGCTTTGGCTATCGCGCCCTTGGCGTTCCAGTTGATCAAGGGGTTCAGTGGTTTTGGATTGGTAGTCATGCCGACTACGATAAATTACTTGGCTGACTTAAAATCACAGTCAGAAAAACGCTATCCACTTAACTTTATTTAAAGAAAATGACTCAAAGAATCGCTGAAGTCGAGCGCAATACGCTCGAAACCCAAATTAAAATCAAAATCAATCTGGATGGAACCGGTAAATCCTCCTTCGTCACCGGCGTGCCTTTTTTGGATCACATGCTTGATCAAGTCGCCCGGCATGGTTTGATCGATATCGACATTAATGCCAAAGGCGATTTGGAGATTGATGCCCATCACACGGTTGAAGATATTGGTATTACCTTAGGTCAGGCATTTGCTCTGGCAATGGGCGATAAAAAAGGTATTTATCGTTATGGACATGCTTATGTTCCTTTGGATGAAGCTTTGTCCAGAGTCGTTATTGATTTTTCCGGTCGCCCCGGTTTGTTCTATGACGTTAGATATCCAAAAGCCATGATTGGCCGCTTTGATGTAGATTTGTTCAGGGAATTTTTTCAGGGATTTGTCAATCATGCCGGGGTAACTTTGCATATTGACAACCTTAAAGGTGCAAATGCGCATCACGTTGCTGAAACCATTTTTAAAGCCTTGGGGCGTGCCATACGCATGGCGATTACCGCCGATACGCGAATGGCAGGTATAATGCCATCTACCAAAGGCAGTCTTTAAAAACAGGCACAAGGCTAATGGCGAAAAAGCGCTATAATTTTTGTTTTGCACCTTTATTTTAACCTTAACCTGATTTTCCTATGTCTTCTGTCGCTGTTATTGATTACGGAATGGGTAATTTGCATTCCATTGCAAAAGCCCTGCAACACGCCGTCCCTGATGTCGATGTACAAATCGTTTCTGATGCCAAGCTGATATTACAAGCCGATCGCGTGGTTTTTCCTGGCGTTGGGGCGATGCGTGATTGTATGCAGGCGCTCAATCAAACCGGTTTATCCGAGATCATCCAACGTGTCGCTAAAACGAAACCGTTGCTGGGTATTTGCTTGGGTATGCAGGCATTATTGACGGACAGTGAAGAAAACGACAATACACAAGGACTGGGCATTCTTCCAGGGCATGTGGTGCGCTTTTCAGATGTGCTAAAAGATAGCCACAACAATACCCTTAAAATTCCGCACATGGGCTGGAATCAAGTTCATTTTGCACCTCACCCGTTATGGGAAAATATTTCACAGGATAGTCGTTTTTATTTTGTGCATAGTTATTATGCAATACCTGACGATGCGTCTATGGTCGCGGCGACTACAGAATATCCTGATGCTTTTGCCTGTGCTTTGGCTCAAGACAATGTTTTTGCCGTACAATTTCACCCGGAAAAAAGTCAGGCCGTTGGTTTACAACTGCTCAACAACTTTTTACACTGGGATGGTCAAGTTTAAAATCACACACGCTGTTAAGGATTTAGTATCTATGTTGTTAATACCCGCTATCGATTTGAAAGAAGGAAAATGTGTCCGTTTACGCCAGGGACGTATGGACGATAATACGATTTTTTCTGATGATCCTGTCGCTGTTGCCGGAAAGTGGGTGGCCGCCGGTGCCAAAAGAATTCACTTGGTTGATTTGGATGGGGCTTTTGCCGGCAAACCTGTCAATGCCGATATTATTCATGCCATAGTCGCCGCTTACCCCCATGTTCCCGTGCAAATTGGCGGTGGTATTCGTGATGAAGAGACGATTGAGGCTTATCTGAATGCTGGCGTGGAATACGTCATTATTGGCACCAAGGCCGTTAATGAGCCGCATTTTGTCAGGGATATGGCTATGGAATATCCGCGCCGTATTATCGTGGGTCTGGATGCAAAAGACGGTAAAGTGGCCATTGATGGCTGGTCAAAATTGTCTAAACATGACGTGATTGATTTGGCGCAACACTTTGAAGCCGATGGTGTAGAAGCCATTATTTACACCGATATTTCCAGAGACGGCATGATGCAGGGAGTCAATGTAGAAGCGACGGCACGCTTGGCTCGAGCCATTAAAATCCCGGTTATTGCTTCCGGCGGCATTACTAATATCGACGATATTAAAGCTCTGGGTGCTGTGGCTCATCAAGGCATTATGGGGGCAATAACCGGACGTGCTATTTATGAAGGCACCCTGGATTTTGCCGAAGCGGAAAAGCTGGCAGAATCTTTTAGTAGATCATGAGTCTGGCTAAACGTATTATTCCTTGTCTGGATGTCGCGGATGGTCGCGTGGTTAAAGGCGTCAAGTTTGTTGATATTCGTGATGCCGGTGACCCGGTAGAAGTCGCAAGGCGTTATGACCGCGAAGGCGCAGACGAAATCACTTTTTTGGACATTACTGCGACTCATGATAACCGTGACACGATGGTTCATGTCGTTGAGCAAGTCGCCAGTGAAGTTTTTATTCCGTTGACGGTGGGTGGTGGTATCAGAACATTGGACGATATTCGCCGCATGCTCAATGCAGGAGCCGATAAAGTGGGCATTAACAGTGCCGCCGTGTTTAATCCTGAATTTGTTCGCGAGGCGGCACAACGTTTTGGCTCACAATGTATTGTTGTTGCAATCGATGCCAAGAAAGTGAGCCAACCCCATGAAGCGGATCGTTGGGAAATATTTACCCATGGTGGACGTAAGGCGACCGGTATAGAAGCGATTGGCTGGGCAAAAAAAATGGTCGAGTACGGTGCCGGTGAAATCCTGTTAACCAGCATGGACAGGGACGGTACGCGAGAAGGTTTTGATTTGCCCCTAACCCGCACTATTAGTGAAGCGGTTACCGTGCCGGTTATTGCCTCAGGCGGTGTAGGTAATCTGGAGCATCTGGCTGAGGGTGTTATTAAAGGCAAAGCCGATGCGGTACTGGCGGCCAGTATTTTTCACTTTGCCGAATACACCATACAACAAGCCAAAGAACACATGGCTTCTCGCGGCATTGAGATGCGTTTATGAGCGTTTTGTGGTTGGATGATATTCGCTGGACTGAAGACGGTCTTTGTCCTGTTATCGCACAACAGGCTGACACAGGGAAAATACTCATGTTTGCCTGGATGAATCGTGAATCCTTAGCGTTAACAGTCGCCGAAGGTTATGCCGTTTACTGGTCAAGATCACGCAATAGATTATGGCGTAAAGGCGAGGAATCAGGTAACAGACAGAAAGTGCTTGGTTTGTTTCTGGATTGTGATGAAGATGTTATTCTGCTTAAAATTGAACAGGAAGGCGGTATTGCTTGCCACACAGGCCGTGAAAGCTGTTTTTATCGTCGCCTGATTGATGGGCAATGGCAAGCGGTTGAACCGGTATTGAAAGATCCCAAGACAATGTATGTAAAAAAATGAGTAAAGTATTACAACAATTAGCCCATATTCTGGAACAACGTAAGTTGGAATCAGCTGATAAATCCTATGTAGCCAGCCTTTATGCAAAAGGCTTGAATACTATTTTGAAAAAAATAGGCGAAGAGGCAACAGAAACCGTTATTGCTGCTAAAGATGGCGATAAACAACAGATTATTTATGAAATGGCTGATTTGTGGTTTCATTGTATGGTCTTACTGGCCGACCAAGGCTTGGCGCCGGATGATGTATTGCAAGAACTGCAACGCCGTTTTGGTTTGTCCGGTCTGGATGAAAAAGCGCAGCGTAAACAATAATAGTTAATGTTTCG
>JBAXUR010000002.1:0-106663 GCA_037129595.1 Methylococcaceae bacterium
CAGTTGAAAAATGAGCATTTAAAACAGGGAAATTAATAAATTTAAAAAAGCCGTTGTCCACGAAAAGATTTAAAGAGACACTTGGGATCGTACATATAGATTTTCAGATAAATAATTTCGATGCCCCAATGCCGTTAAGTTAAGCTCAAGTTGCTTAAAAAACTGGAGTGTAATCGCTTCAGCTATTGCCTGTAAAAACGCTAAAGCGGTTTTACTCCAGTTATATGCTTAACTTAACGACATTTTTTATGATAAAAAAGTGTCAACTACTTTTGGGCTTCTATGAAGAATGCCCTTTTTTTATGTCTTTCGTATTTTTCGTAGTCAAATCGCTTTTTACAGCTTTCGTTCTGCGTTGAGTAATTCAATAACCGGTCGGGTTTTTGGGCGAATGCCTCGCCAGATAAAAAAGGCTTCAGCCGCTTGTTCCACCAGCATACCCAAACCATCCAGACTTTTTAGCGCCTGGTTTTCTTGTCCCCATTTAACAAAAACCGTCGGCTCGTTACTATACGCCAAGTCATAACACACGCCATTTGTTGCAAGTAACGCTTCGGGCAAGGGCGGTAATTGGCCGCTTAAACTGGTTGATGTGGCGTTTATGATTAAATCGAATGACTGGTTTTTTAAATCACTAAAGCCGCAACCGGTGACGGCACCTTGATGTTGAAATTCTGCCGCCAGATTGATGGCTTTATCAAGGGTACGGTTAGCGATAACAATAGCTTGCACGGATTGCTCAAACAATGGCGCTATGATACCTCTGCTTGCGCCTCCCGCACCCAAAATCAAGATTCTGCTTCCTGCCAAAGCAACGCCATGATTACTCATCAAATCAGTTACCAAACCAATACCATCGGTGTTATCGCCAAGCAGGGAACCATCAACCTGTAACGCCAGCGTATTAACCGCTTTTGCTACATGGGCGCGTTCTGTTTTAACATCCGCATAAGCCCAAGCGAGTTCTTTCAATGGAATGGTGCAATTTAAACCCTTACCGCCATTAGCAAAAAAAGCTGCCACGGCTTCAGAAAATTGTTCGGCCGGCACTTCTTGTGCCTTATATTCCAGTGCTTGTCCGGTTTGTTCGGCAAAAATTTTATGAATCCGTGGCGATTTGCTGTGTTTAATCGGGTAGCCAAAGACTGCGTAGTGATCTGGTAATATCATTCTTGCAACCACTGAGCGACAGATTTGGCGTAATAGGTCAAAATGGCATCACTGCCGGCACGCTTAAAGGCCAACAAAGATTCCAAAACAACCGGTTTCTCATCCAGCCAACCGTTCTGGGCGGCGGCTTTAATCATGGCATATTCACCACTGACTTGATAAGCAAAAATGGGGACGCCGTATTGTTCTTTTACCCGACGAATGATATCCAGATAAGGCATTCCGGGCTTAACCATGACCATATCAGCGCCTTCCTGTAAATCCAGTTGAATCTCGCGCATAGCCTCATCAGAATTGGCCGGGTCCATTTGATAGCTGTATTTATTGCTTTTGCCCAGGTTTCCGGCAGAACCCACGGCGTCTCTAAACGGGCCATAGAAACTGGAGGCATATTTGGCAGAATACGCGAGTATTAAGGTGTTGGTGTAGTTTTGCGCCTCCAGGGCGACTCTTATTGCACCAATACGGCCGTCCATCATGTCCGAAGGTGCGACAATATCCGCTCCCGCTTCCGCATGTGACAAGGCTTGTTTAACTAACACCTCAATGGTTTCATCATTAAGGACATAGCCATTCTGATCAATCAGCCCATCCTGTCCGTGTGAGGTAAAAGGATCCAATGCGACATCGGTAATAATACCCAATTGGGGAAAGGCTTTTTTTAGTGCTCGCACACTTCGCTGAGCCAAGCCGTCCGGATTATAAGCTTCAGCCGCATTATCTGATTTTTGATGGGCAGGCGTTACCGGAAACAGTGCGATGGCAGGAATACCCAACTGATAAATTTCTTCGGCTTCTGCAAGCAATATGTCCAGAGACATTCGGCTTACGCCTGGCATGGATGAAATGGGTTCTTTTTGGTTAGTACCTTCCATCACAAAAACAGGGTAAATCAAATCATCAACCGTCAAATTATTTTCACGCATTAAACGCCGCGAAAAATCGTGATAGCGCATCCTTCTCATGCGTGTGTGAGGAAAATTGATGTTATTATATGCCATCTTATCCATACTCATGGGTTTAAGAAAAAATCAGAAGTTCAGGTCTGAGCCACTCAGCCGTTACGATTAAAGCATTTATTGTATCAGGGAATGTACTCACTGATATTTGAAAAATACGACAACTATACTCCGCGCGGTCATTTTTACGGAATTTATGATCGAGTTATTTTATTCGAGAGCAAGGCGCAAAAACAGGCTCATAGCTAGCTATGTAACTGTTTTTGCAACGCCGCTATCGGATGAAATGACCGATCAGAAAACCGAAAAGGTGACCGCACGTAGTATATACATACCATTGATTTGAATTTAGAGGGTTTTATGACGATTAAACGCTACACATTATTTGGTTTTTTTGCAGTACTGATGGCTCTATCGCCCATTACGAGTCTACTGGCGGCTGACTTGTCACCGCCGCAGCAAGCCATTGAGCTTGCTTCGACAAAATTACAACAAAAAATGCAGGATAAATCCTTTATCAAGGATTTTACCAAGGTTACCCGGTTTGTTAATGAAGCTATTTTGCCGAGCACTGATTTTGACAAAATTTCCGCATTAGTCTTGGGAAAACTTTGGAAAGATGCGACACCGGACGAACGTGAACGCTTTAAGAAAGAGTTTCAAACGTTGCTGGTAAGAACTTATTCTCGCGCCTTTGTCGAATTTAAAGACTGGTCGATTCGTTACTTGCCCATTGAAATGGAAGCTGACGCTACAAAAGTTATTGTAAAAACAGAAGTTTTACAACCGGGCCTTCAGCCTGTTGCCGTGAATTACCGCATGTTGTTGAGTAACGGTACCTGGAAAGCTTACGATATTATGATCGAAGGTGTCAGCTTGGTCACCAACTACCGCACGACTTTTACCAGCGAAGTTCAAACCAAAGGCTCATTAAGCGCCGTTATCGATAGTTTGGCAAAACGTAATACCGAAGCACTTGCGGCAAAAAATTCATAAAATTTAACGCACATTAAGGTAGCTCGCAGAAATAAAGTAATTATTCAGTCCCCCTCTTTAATAAAGAGGGGTTAGGGGAGATTTTATGAGATAAATCCCCCTTTTTCAAAGGGGGAGGTGAATACTTACAAAATAAACCGTGTTGTTTTTTGACACGGTTAACCTTACACATTCCCTCCAGTCGTTAAGCTAAAACTGCTCACTGACTCAATCCTGCCAACTTCCCATTTTAAATGATTGATTATCAACCATTATATAACACCTTACTCGATGCAAAAGCAGACACCTGGGTGGAGCTATTACCCGGTCAAATTGCCAGTGCGTTTGCCACCAGCAAGCACGGCACACTGTCGCAATGGCAGAGCGCAATCGAGAACCTGCCAGCATTAACCACAGCACACCGATTACTGGATGCTGATGATGTACAAATAGGCCAATCAACGGACTTGCCTGAAGCTGATCTACTGGCACTTGAACAGCAATTAAAAACACTGCATCCTTGGCGCAAAGGCCCCTACAATTTATTCGGTATCAAAATTGATACCGAATGGCGATCAGACTGGAAATGGGATCGCCTAAAAAACCATATTGCACCACTTAAGCATCGTCTGGTATTGGATGTCGGTTGTGGCAATGGCTATCACTGCTGGCGCATGCTGGGTGCGGGCGCAAAAATGGTGGTTGGCATAGACCCTTTACTACTTAACGTAATGCAGTTTCAACTAGTTAGAAAACTGTATGGCGAAGCGCCCGTTTATGTATTACCGTTAGGTATAGAAGATTTGCCTTATGGTTTAAAGGCGTTTGATACGGTATTTTCCATGGGCGTACTTTATCACCGCCGCTCACCCATTGATCATCTTATGGAACTAAGAGACTGCCTTAATCCCGGCGGTGAACTGGTATTGGAAACCCTGGTTATTGATGGTGGCCCGGGGGACACTTTATTACCTGAGGAGCGTTACGCCAACATGCGTAATGTCTGGTTTTTACCCAGTTGCGATACCTTGGTAAGCTGGATGAAACGCTGCGGCTTTAAAAATATTCGCGTGATTGATGTGACCCCAACCCGTGTTGAAGAACAGCGTAGCACTGAATGGATGCAGTTTCATTCACTCAAGAATTTTCTCAATGCAGAAAACCATCAGTTAACCTGCGAAGGGCTACCCGCACCCAAGCGGGCAATTATTATTGCCAATAATGCTTAGGCAACTTGCAATAAATAAGCCCCCAATTTGGAGTGCAAACCTAGGTTTGTACTCCAGCCTTTAGGCAGCTCGCAATAAATAATCTTCCACTTTATAGTCTCCAAACGCTTCGTACACAGCGTTGTAGGAATCATTAAGTCGTTGCTACTCCCAGAGTCAGGCAATGATTGGGGGAGTTATTTATTGCGAGTTACTTTGGTAATTTGGCGTCTTTCATTTTTGGATGACAGTAGCTATTTTTTGACTCATAAAACAATGTCATTCGGTGCGCAACCCTGACCGAAACGTTTAGATGCTTCAATAACTTTCAGAGCATGAGTGGCAGGGTTACAAGCCCTGTCACTCATGAAAAACATATCCAACTCATTAAGCTACAGCCTGACTGCCCCGTAAATAAAAGCAAGGTACATTGCATTTATTTAACAAACCACTTGACTTATTTCTTAATAGGACTAATTTAAACCCTGATAATAACAGGGTTATTATCAGTAATTTAACTGATATTACGCACCCTTTTTTTAAAAATCAATTAGTTATAACTTTCCGAACTCATTACAGGTATTGATTTTTCTGATCGCCTTCGTAACATCAAAAATTTAATTTTCTTTGAGGAAAAAACATGAAAGATCTATTGAAAAAACTACTATTGCTATTATCTTTTTTTGCCTTCAATGCCTTTGCCACACCCGTTAACGTTAATACCGCTGACGCGAAGACCATTTCGGATGCACTAAACGGTATTGGCATCAAAAAAGCCGAGGCTATCGTAAAATACCGAACAGAAAAAGGTTTGTTCAAAACAGCTGAAGAGCTTACCAATGTAAAAGGTATCGGCGAAAAAACCCTCGCAAAAAACAAAAAAGATATCTTGCTCAGTGATACACCAGCCGTCGAAGCACCCGCAGTCGTCGAACCTCAACCGGCCGCTGAACCCAAAAAAGAGACCAAACCCAAGTAAGTTTTAGCGACAACGCCTTGAAACCACTCACTCAATTGAGCGGGTGGTTTTGGCTTGGGGTTAGGTAACTCGCAATAAATAACCCCACCCAATGCCATTAAGTTAAGCATACAATTTGAAGTAAAACCGCTTTAGCTGTTTTTACAGGCAATAGCTGACGCGATTGCACTCCAGTTTGTAAACAACTTTGGCTTAACTTAACGACATTGCCCCCACCCTGTCGGTCCACACTCCGGTGTGGGAAGCAGGCTGATTCTGGTGGTTATTTTCTGCGTACTGCCTTATTGCCCGACAAGCCCCATAGCATGCCGCGTAAGCAGGGTTTTTGCAGCAGGAATATGATCCAGTAAAGCCAGGCCGATGTTTCTGGCCAATGCCAATGCCAGCCACTCATTAGAAAAAACCTTTACGACGGCATCTGTAAAACCAATCGTCAAATCATGATCTTTTTTTCTGGATAGGGCATAATCATTTAAAAAGTCCGTATCGCCAATATCTTTATTCTGCTCATACCGCTTAACCAGCATTCCAGCCAGACTTACCACATCCCGCAATCCCAAATTAAAACCCTGACCGGCAACTGGATGTAACTGATGCACGGCATTACCTATAATCACCGCCCGACCGGTCACCATTTTATCTGCGCGTATCAGCGATAAAGGAAAAGCTCGCCGAGGTGCGGTTAAACCAAGCGCACCCAGCTTAAAACCAAAACACTGTTGCAACTCAGCCAGAAAATCCGCCTCGCTACCCAACATTAAAGCGTTTGCATCTTCGGTGGTACGCGTCCAAACCACGGCACATTGGTTTTTAGCGATAGGCAATAACGCCAGCGGCCCAGAAGCCGTAAAGCGCTCGAATGCCGTATTTTTATGGGGGAGTGTTGATTTTATCGTGGTGACTAACGCGGTTTGACCGTACTCTGTCGTTTGCTGAGTTATATCCAGCAATTGCCGAACTGATGACAAGCCGCCATCTGCCCCTACCAACAAGCTGGCCGATAGGTTTAAGGAATCATTACCCTGCTTTAAACTGACACAAACGGCGTTATCACCTGACATCAAGCCCACCACACGGGCAGGCGAAATCAGCTCTATACCTGCGTCAGCAACCTGATCAGCAACATAGCTTTCAATATCCCGCGCACTAATCACATACCCCAAGGCATCAACGCCTTCTTTTTGTGCAGACAAGCGCGTTTTGCCAAAATGCCCCCGATCAGAAATATGAATCTGTTTTATCGGGGTCGCAGCATGACGGATACCTTGCCAGATATTCAGCTCGTTTAGCATCATGACCGTTCCTGCCGCTAAAGCCAGCGCCCTGTCACCTGCTGACGAATCGTGTAATTGTTCGCGTGTATTAGCTTCAACGATAGCCATTCGCAATCCGGTGTCTTTTAACGCCAGCGCCAAACAGTTACCGGCCAAGCCACCACCGACAATGACCAAATCATAATCCTGTTGCATTAGATCACCTGCATTAATGCTTCAATTTCTGTTATTGATTTAGGTACGCCACGGGTTAAAACCTCATAACCTTCAGCGGTGACCAAAATATCATCCTCAATGCGTATACCGATACCACGCCATTTCTCGTCTACCGTTTTACAGTCAGCCGGTATATATAAACCAGGCTCTACCGTTAAAACCATACCCGCTTCCAACAAGCGCCATTCCTGATTAACTTTATAGTCGCCCACATCATGCACATCCATACCCAGCCAATGACCAATCCGGTGCATATAAAACTGTTTATATGTTTCATCTTTAATCAGTTTTTTCAACTTGCCTTTAAGCAGTCCCAAAGAAACCAAACCGTTAGTCAGTACTTCAACCGAAGCCTCATGTGCCAGATTCCAGGGCAATCCGGGTTTAATTTGTTCAAGTGCGGCCGCTTGGGCATCCAAAACCAACTGGTAGAGTTGTTTCTGCGGGTCGCTAAAACGTCCGGAAACCGGAAAAGTCCGCGTAATATCGGCGGCATAATGGTCGCACTCCGCGCCTGCATCAATGAGCAGCAAATCACCACTTTTTAATTTGGATGCATTTTCAGTGTAATGCAACGTACAGGCATTTTTGCCACCGGCAACAATGGAGGGATAAGCCACCGCACGCAGACCATTTTGAATAAAATGATAAATAATTTCGGCTTCTATCTGATACTCATACAACCCCGGCTTGCAAGCCTGCATCGCTTTAATATGGGCATTTGCCGAAACTTCTGCGGCACGGCGCATGAGCTTAAGTTCGCCAGCACTTTTAAACAAGCGCATTTCATGCAGGATAAGCTCCAAAGAAACCAACTCACCCGGCGCTACAACACCGGTTCTGGATTGACTGCGGATATGATTTATCCATTCCAGCAAGCTATGATCCAGCTCTGAATCACGCCCCATGGGATAAAAAACTTTCGTTTTGTTTTCCAGCAGACCCGGCAAAATATCATCCAGGTCATCTATAGGGAAAGAGTCATCCGCCTCGTAATGCGAAGTAGCGCCTTCAAGCCCTGAATGCGCACCTTCCCACAAGGCCTTTTTTTCATCAAATTCACGGCAAAATAAGATGTATTCTCCCTGCTCACGCCCGGGGATAAAAACAGCCAAGGCATCCGGCTCATTAAAGCCGGTTAAATAATAAAAATCGCTATCCTGCCGAAAGGGATAATCCACATCACGGTTACGCGTGCGAATTGAAGCACTGCCTATTAGCGCAATATTACCTTGGCCTACGCTCTGCATTAAACGCTTGCGGCGTTTTTTAAATTCACTTTGTTTCATATTATTCTTGCCACAGCTCATTACTATCATCGTTGCTACCTAACTCATCGCGCAGCAACAGTACCGCTGACCTTAGGTATTCAGTAATTTCCATTAACGCATGCTCATCTTCATCGCCTTCCGCATCGGCATCAAGCTTGGTAAATTCGGCAATATCTTTCAGTATTTCGCGAGCCTCTTTTGGCCATTTTGAAGCAGTACCGCCCGAACTGACGCCCAATAAAAACCCCCGACACCAACCTTTTAACGCGTCCACCTGCTCGGTCAACGGCGCATCATCTTCCGGCAAAAACAAGTCAAACTCAAACTCATCACTACCCAGTAAGCGCCGCGTCTCCTCAAATAGCCTGACCAACACGTATTTATTTTCATCCGGCACAGAATTGCTATAATGCAGCAGCTCCGCCAACCAAAGCTCGCTCTCCGTTTGTTCATTGACGCATAACATACCGGTTGCCATGCCATGAGCTTCAGCAGCCGACAGTTCGGCATCGCTTTGTACAATTATTGCGTTACACGCGTTATAAGCCATAAAAAATTCACTATCACTAAAAGAAAAATATTGCTTATGCTACCATTGATAATTGACTCGGATAAAATTTGTTCACTTTAGCTTGCCAAACAATGGACTCTGCGCAATAAAAAACACTTTTTACTACCGAAAAACAACCGTAAAAGTACCTGATTACTTGCAACAACCTTAGTTATTACCATGACAGAATCGCATCTACCCTTAGAACTTAAAACCTTCGAAAACAAACTTGACCAGCTTTTCAACAAATACACAGACGTGAAAAATGAAAACAATTCTCTAAAGATTAAACAAGAAACCTTGGCTCAGGAAAAAGCGCAATTGCTGGAAAAAACCACGCTAGCCAGAACCCGAGTAGAAGCAATGATTACCCGACTTAAAGCAATGGAGCACAGTTCATGAATACAAAACCGCAACCCGTCTCGCTTATTATTATGGGCAAAGAATACAGAATTGCCTGCGACCCTGAAGAACAGGATGATCTGGTACATTCGGCTCATCAACTTGATGTGCAAATGCGCAAAATGAGAGACTCCGGCAAAATAACGGGGCCGGACAGAATTGCGGTCATGGCGGCTCTTAATTTGGCTCATGAGTTACAGTTGCTGAAAAATGAAAAGATAATGCTGAACCAAAAACTGAATGAATGCCTGATTAAATTGAGTCACAAGATAGAAAACGTTTTAGAAAATCCCTAAACACGCTAAAATACCACGCTGTATCTCCTGCAGCAGTCGAGAGTGTGCTGGGTGTTTCCTGAACCTGTATTTACCCCGGGGACGAATTCCGTTATTGGTGTGCATGCCCGTTTTATACGGGAAGCCTGATTTACCGGTACCGTCCCCACTTGAACCTCCGGTTCAAGGACGAAAGCACATAACGACGCAGGCGGGAGATACACTTTTTCTATACCCCTTTTTACAACAATTGCAGTAAACTCACCACTTATTTATTTGCCGTCTCGTCCTTATATTTCAAACTGGCAGCAGATTGGTTGCTATTCATTTTGATGCCGTTTTCAACTTTTATTCAAAAGCAATAAAAACGTATCCATGAATCGAGTTACTGACCTGCAAATTTAGTTAATATTTGTAAATTATAAGTAACTTTCTCATCTTTAACATTGATAACGCCTTGCTTTTTCAATGCCTCAAATAGTTCTTCAGGATCGACACCCGTCTTAAATTTACTTTTAATGCTATTAAGCAAAGTTACTTTTTTTACCGGTTTATTAGGGTGTTTAACAATATGTGAACAGTATTCATGCAAACTGTCTTTTTTGGACTGAGTGACTGTTTCGCTTGTCTCAAAAAGCACTTTTGGATTGTCTTTTTTAAAACCAATTCTTTCCGCACTCCGTTGCTGGCTTTGTAGCAAGCTAACAACATGATCTAAATCATTATCATTGGACACAATATCGAAATGTGTTTGAAGCGGTAATTGTGCCATGAATACGCCGGCCCAAAACGTAATACCAAAATCGGCTGCATTCTTGCCACTACTCGGCATTTTGACAATTTTTAATCTATCGTTATTAACTGTGACGGTGAGAGAAATTACCCAATCAAGAGGTATTTTAGCTCCACTTTGTGCATAACAAACAATCACATGCGAATACTGCTCTAAATTATCCATAAGTTGATTAACTTGGCTTGGACAATTTTCTAAATCAATAAGTAATACACGATTACCGCCCTCATTAAAACTCACTTTTTCCAACTTTTCTGAGTCAATCTCTTTAGCGTCACCCGGCATCTGCATTTTGATTTTTCCTACAATAACCCTCGGTTAAAACAGGTTTGACGATAACAAATCGCCAAACACTGTCATCCAAATTAATTAAAGCTTTACCAACACTTCACCACGACCCATTTCTGACATATCACCTGCGTAACGCTGGACACGGTTAAATGCGCTAGTCGCATCGGCAAACCGGGAGTTAAGCGGCTTAAATGACGCAAACAAGATCGGTAAAAATGCCAAGGTGTGTGCGCCGCAATCATTAAAACTGGCGGATAGCTGCGGGTGATTCCAGAGCAACAAAGTGCCACGGCGCATGGCATAGCCTAAATACCGGCCCGTTTGACCCATCACGGCAATGGTTCCTGCGGTCATGCGTGAGCCGCAATAATCACCGGCATTACCTTCAATTAAAATATTGCCCCGCCGCATGTGATCACCCGCTCGTTGACCGACATCACCTTTAACCAGAATGGTGCCGCCTTTCATGCCCATTTTATTGCCTGGCAGTGCTGCGCCTAAAAAATCACCCGCATTGCCGGCTATTTCCAGGTAGCCTTTTTTCATTTCACACGCCGCGTAAAGTCCGGCATTACCCGACACCTTAAGCGTGCCCGTTTTCATGCCAAAACCTAAATAGGCACCCGCATCGCCCACGACACTGATGCAACCGCCGTCGAGTTCTTTACCAATAAAATCGAGGTTATCAACACTGTTTTTGATAATGATGTTTTGTGTATCAGAGCCGTCAATGGCAAATAATTCATCAACACGCAATTTGCGTTTACCGCTTTGCAACGTTAACGCCCCAATATCAGCCAAGGCCAAGTCTTTTAACAGATGGCATACCAACGGCGACATATCGACACGTTGATCGGTTCTGTGTTTTAACGTAAAGGTTAAAGCGTTCATGCCATAATCTCCTGTAAATGAAAATGAAACGGCCCCAGCTTGCCACCATAATTACCCGCACTAATGCGTTTGATGCCATTCTGCGCACCCAAATCACAGACGGCTTGAATGCCCACCCGCATGGCTTTGGCGATGTCTTCTTTGGTTAAGCCATCAATAACAATTTCCATGACTGATTCAATTTCAGGTGATAATTCGGTTTTGGTCATGCCTTTTAAGGTGGGACAAAACGCATCATTGGTAGAGGCACCCAAGGTTTTGTATTTTGATCCGACTTTAGAGCCTGAACGGACAACACCGCCAGGAAAAGGCATAATCACATTGGGTATTTTACGCATTTCTTCAATCGCGGCCTCACAGGCAGCCAGTGCTTGCGGTTGCGACTCGGCCAATACCAAAAAGTTACCGCCGCCAATCGCATCGACTTGACCAGTAGTCGCTTCAGCCAAAAATTCGCCATCCATCACCGGAATACGCCAGTAACGTTTACCGCTAATTTGCTTGGACACCTGAAAGCCATCACCAAAATAACGTAAGTTTTTACCCAGCGGAATTCTAATACCGCCATCAATGCCGGCAAATAATGCCGCCGTCGGCGAGGTTAACACGCACTGCCCTGCCCGGGTTTCCAGTTGCTTGGCCAAGCCTTTACCGCCCATGGCAAATATCATAATTGATACACCGGGACGGCCATCGGGCGTTTCTGACGGATCTAAAATCCGCTCAATACTGCCTTCGCAACCACAAGCGATGACCGACGTGGCAAAGCCCGTCATGGCCTGCGCTGAAATCAGCGCCCACTTTTCATTTTGCGCCGTGATAATGGCGCGGGTGGCTTTCATTGGAAACGCTTCTGCAAACGTTGCGTCGATGGTTACGCCATTAATAATCATATTGTTATGCTCATTGTTAATAGGTATTTTTGTTTTTGAGTAGAATTTGTTGAGCGAATCTTTCGTATTTTTATAGATTACCTGTTATTTGCTGTTGCAATAAACGCAATTCCGGCAATAAAGCGGGTATATCCGTTTCAATAATGCTCCACAAGGTATCGTTGTCTATGCCCAAATAACCATGAATTAATCGATTGCGCATGGCTATCATTTGCCGCCATGGAATAGTGGGATGCACAACGCGCTCTTCTTCGGGAATATGGGTTGCCGCTTCACCAATTAATTCAAGATTACGCACCGTTGCATCGTAGTTTAGGCCACTGAGAACAAATTCAGACTGACTGTAACCCTCAGTATAAACAATTACTTTTTCAGCAAAGCCAATCATGTCCTCTATGTAAAAATACCATTCACGGTTCAATTTAGACATAAATAGCTTCTTGCTCAATAAAGGGGCGTAATTGCGGACGTAATGCTTTATCTGTGACTAAATCAACCGGGCAGCTTAAGCAATCTTCTAAGTAAAACTGCACGCCGAAATAACGTTCAGAAGTCGCAAACCCGTCAAATACGACCAGAATGTCGACATCGCTAGTTTCAGTGGCCTCATCACGAGCAGTCGAGCCAAATAAAGCCAACTTCGTTACGCCGAACTGCTGCATCAGTATCGGTTTTATTTTACCTAATAGGGTCAATGCGGCTTTGCGTTTCATAAGCTTTATGTCACATTGCTCAACGGATGCACGGTTATACTCCCCCGTCCATCCTCGGTAATTTCATCATCACTTATTTTAAAGTTACCCAGCTTCATGGTCAGATAGCGGTCGAAATAATCTTTCAAACCTTTTTCTACCGAGGGGTCAAAGTCGGGTTTAACAACATGGGTTGTGCCCCATTTGGTAGAAACGACCTTGCCGTCAACGACGACTAATTGACCGTCTTTGAACACATAATCGGGCTTTTCAAACATAAGTTGTCTATCGTTATTATCCGTATAAACCGTAATATCAGCCCAGTTGCCTGCACTTAAGCCACCACGATCTTTTAAACCAATCAATTTAGCCGCTCCGGCACGGGTCATAATGGCAATTTCCTGTAACGTGTATTCACGTTCAATGGAGGCCAGCGTGGTCATTTTTTGGGCTTCGGGATGGATGGTTGACAGCACGTCATTACGGAAACTTCTGTCCATTAACAGGCGTATCAAATGTGGATAACTGGTAAACGGCGCACCGTTAGGATGATCAGTCGTCAGGAAAATACGCCATGGATCATCAACCAATAGAAAGGTTTCCAAACCAATCGCCCACTGCAAGGCATTAACAAAGTTTTTATCTTTGTATTTAAAAGGCACAACACCGCAACCCGCATCACATTCAATATCCATGGTGACCCATTTATTGGGACTGGCATGTTTATGATTGGCATGTTGACGCATACTATCGCCCGATGCCGTAACGGTTTGACCAAACAGAATTTGGCCCACATCAATGGTGATATTTTTATTCTTGTTGACCGCTTCGGCAATCTGCGCGGCACCGGATGAAAATTTAAAATCGCCTTCGGTGCCGTAGCTATGAAACTGAATATGCGTTAAGTGCATGGGCAAGCCGCCGATGCCCTGAATGGTATCCAACGTGGTTTGCATATTACCGGGAACGCCCAAATTACAGCCGTGGACATGCAGGGGATGCGTAACACCAATTTCTTTAACGGCCGTTGCCAGCACGCGCAAAATGTCACGCGGCGTCACGCCATAATGTGCGTTTTGCTCATCCAAATCCAGCTGGCGCTGGTTAAATTTAAACGCATTAATACCACCGGGATTAACGACTTTAACGCCGATGGCTTTGGCCGAATGCATCGTCCAGGCGACATAATCATTAATGGCTTTTTGGTCTTTTTTGGCCGTCAACAGGCGCAGTAAATAATCATCACTGCCCATCATGACATAACCGCCTTTATCCAGAATAGGGATATCCGCCATTTCCATGTGCGCTTGCCGGGCATTAATCGGCAGCACAGCCGGTTCGAACCCGGCGGTATAACCCATTTCCGCATAACGATAGCCCGTTACAAAGCTGCTGGGCATGGCATGGCCACAACCGGAACGGGTAATGTCGCTACGATGGACGGGATCTTGCCGATGATCTTCCGGCAACAAGGTTCTGGCAATGTTGCCTTTACCGCCACCAATATGCGTGTGCATATCAATCGCACCGGACATGACGACTTTGCCTTTTAAATCATATTCTTTATCAATTTGAAGCGCTTCAGTCGGCGCTTTAACAATACGCCCGTCTTGAATATAAATATCTTGCAGTTGCCCATCTACCCCGCTTGCAGGATCATAGAGTTTACCGCCGGTGAGTTTTATTAACATGGTGTTTCCTTAAAACGCGTTTTGTGTTCGGGAGTATAGCGTATTAGCCGTTAGTGTAGCATTTCATCATATATGGCGGAATGCGCGATAAAAGACAACGTAGTTATTTTGGCACTATCACAGCAGGATTTAAACCAAGACGCGTGGCACGTCTGGCAAACTTTTTGTCATCAAAAGAAGCCACATTGTCACAGTTTATATAACTGGCATGATGCAAGGCATCGACAATCTCAGGCGCTGAAAAATGATAATAACCGCGCATCACCCATTCAAACTCCAGCATCACCGTTTTACAAACCATTAAAGCTTGTCCAGATTCTATCAGTGTCCGTGCTAGCTGATGTTGCTTTTCGGCTTCCTTATCGGCTTCGTCCTGTATGTAATACCGTGCGAGGATATTGGTATCAAGTCCTGTCATGGTTTAATAAACTGGCAGGGTCAAAATCGGCTGGCACGGCGGTGCGCTTGCTTTTTAGCATGGCAAAACCAGTACTGGGCTGTTCATGTATTACTTTACCAAGATGTAATTCAATATGGTCACCTACCACAGTCGCTTGTATTTTACAGCCTTTGCGAATGCCTAATTGCTGACGAATAGTTTTGGGAATGGTGATTTGCCCTTTGCTGGTAACAGAAGTCAATAGCATGGTGTTTCCTTAAAAGTAACCCAACCTAAATTTATTATATTGCTTGTTCAATGGCATTCAGTACATCAGCCGTACTGGGTAAACCGGAATCGCGTAACTTTTTTAAGCGAATGGCGACCACGTTATCCATGCGATAGGCATGACCGGCGTGATCAATACCCGGTGTACCGACGGGAATAAACACGGCGGGTTCTTTTGCGAAAATCATGCCTGAGCGACCGACCACAATAGTGGGCAGTGCCGTTATCGGCGGTACTGCCTTAACATTAAAGGCATGCACCCAAACCAAGGCATCCGCTTCACCGTTTGTCAGTAGCACATTGCTATCGTTTAAAAACGGGTCATATTCGGGATAGCCTACACTAAAACGGGTACGTGCCGGATAGCCTGTCGTCCAACCACACACCTGATTAGCGGTTTGGTCGCCTTCTTTACCTGCCAACGGTAAACCGGAGCAGCGGGTGTTTTGATCATTAATATCTTTAATCATTTCTGACAGCGTTTGCACGGTCAATTCTGCTTGCGGGTAGGCTAAAGCACCGGCCGCCCAAGTCACTACACCGTACTTGGCCGCTTTAAATTTATCGGCAATAGTTTGTAAATCGACCACCGTTATTCCGCAAACCGAAGTAGCGCGTATCGGCCGACCTTTCACCAACGCTCTTAATACGGCAACCACTTCCGGCAAATCTTCAGTAGCACATTCAAATACTTGGGCTTTTTGACCGCTTGGTGAGGTTGAAGCATCACCCGATGGCGCTTTGCCTAAATAAATAACGCTACGCTGACTGGTATCATCCAGAAACATGGATTCTTTATTCCACAGATAACGCTCAAAAAAACGTGGCGCAAAAACTTCCAAATCCGTCCCAACCACCAGCAAAAAATCACAGCGATTTTTAACTTCCGCCAGCGTGGTATTCATCCAACCTGAATCTTGCAGCGCCAAAAAATTATTACGGGCACCGGTAAAATTAATATTATCGACCACGGCACCGCAACGATCTGCCAAGGCCAATAAGCCTCTCATCCCGTTAACATCGGTCGCACAGCCACCGATTACCGGTAGACGCGTGTCTTTTAATAAAGCCGCCGCCTTGGCAATGGCAACCTCCAGACTCACGGCTTTGCCATCAACACGGGCACTGGTGTCGGTAATCGGCTGTTCAAACGCCGGCGTATTAACCGCACAGCCATTCTCAATTACTTTTAGCGATACACCCTCAACCCTGATGGTCAAATCATCCGTGCCAATACCGCAAAAAGGACTCGGTACTTCAGTTATCTCAGTCATTCAGCTGTCCTTTTGTTATAGTTGGTTATTCACCCGATATGCTTGCCAACACTATACCGCCGTGATTTTATCGCCGTATTCTAACCTTAATTGGTGACACTGTCTCATTTTAACCCACCCTTACAAGCCCAATTCCAACAACAATTTAACAGATACATAAATAACCAGCCCCATCGCAAATAGATAAGCACAATACAATGCCGGCTTTTCTTTAAACGCTGTTAGCCAAGTCTGCTGCTGATAGGCTTTTTTTCGCTGCAAATAATCCTCGCGCGAAGTCAGAAATCGTTGGTGTTGATAAGCGTTAAGCAAGTGCCTTGCTTTTTCCAGATCAACCGCATCCCTTAGCCACAACGCCGGCATAGACATGCCCCAGTTACCGGCAGACGTTTCATAAAAGTCGATGTCCTGCGCAGTTAATAATTCGCGGACTTCATCAGCTTCATCGTCGGGTACACCGCGTAAATTAAATAATAATAGGGTCATGTTTTTTTGTGATTGGGAAGGCAGTTAACTTAAAATTTGCTATTATAGCGACAACCTATATAGATGCATCGTAAAATACCGTAAGCCATGGATAATAAAGACCAACAATTAATAGCAGCCACCCAAAACTGGTTAAAAACCATCATTATTGACTACAGTATTTGTCCGTTCGCCAAACGCGAACTGGAGCGCGGAAGTATTCGTTTTGTCGTCAGTCACGACACAGACATTGAAAGCTGTCTGTCAAATTTAATGCTGGAATGTGATCGTTTGAATAGCGATGCAGGGATTGAAACCACGCTCATTATTTATGACCAGGCTTTTATCTGCTTTGATGATTACTTGGATTTTGTTGAACTCGCTGAGGAATTATTGCTGGTAGAAGACTACGACGGTGTTTATCAGTTAGCCAGTTTTCATCCTGATTATTGTTTTGATGGTGTCAAGCAAGACGATCCGGCTAATTACACCAACCGCTCGCCCTACCCTATGCTACATTTATTGCGCGAAACCAGTATTGACAGGGCAGTAGACACCTACCCACATACTGAAGACATTCCTCAACGTAATATTGAGTTAATGCGTGAGTTGGGACTTGCCAAGGTGCAGGCATTATTGGCTGCGTGTTATTCAATGTAAAGGTAAGATAACTAACCCGGCATAGGGTGTAGGTAGCTACGCTTATACACCCGCCCTGCTAAAAATTATTTTTCTTCAGTCTCGCTCTTTTCAGTAACTGTTACTTGTTCAGCGGCTGTTTCTTCTGGTTCAAAATTCTTTTCAACCAATTTCCATTTAGAATCGGTGGACTTAATAACGGGCTCTTTATTTTCAGGCTCTACTTCAGATTTTTTGTTTAATGCTTCCATAAATGCTACAAACCAGTCCTGTTCTTTAATGCCAGCCAGATCAGGATCATTTAGAATTTCGTCGGCTTCTGGCAAAGCCCCTCTATCGCGAGCTTTTTCCAGTGCCGTCAGGCACTCGTCATTTTTGCCTTGTAAACCATAAATGCAGGCCAGATTGTAGGAGGCTGTTCCTGCTTGAATGGCATTGGCTTTTTCAAATTGTTTTTTGGCCAATTCGTAGAGCGTATCATCCGATTTTACTTTTTTAAGTCTGGCCCAATCCATATAAGCCACACCGCCATTAATGGCCGCCCCCAGATAATCGGGATTAATCAGCATACAAAAAGCGAATTTTTGGATAGCATCCTGATAAAGGTTGGTAGCCTCATCACCCATTTTAATTTTTGCCTGATGCAATAAAGCAAAGCCCCAGTTATATAAGGCTTCCGCTCGTAATGGATCGTCATGCAAGACCTCTGCATAGCCTTGATAAGCGGCTTTAAACAGGCCGTCAGCGGTACTGCCTTCACTTTTACGTGCCAGCGCAGTTTGCTTGATAGTTGCATTAAGTTTGGATTTTTTGGTGAATGAGTCTAACAGCGACATTACATTTACTCCTGACTGAGTGGTTATTGGTCAAAATTGTTATAGAATAACAGCTCTCTTTCTAACGACACCATTAAATTTAAACCATGAATGCGTCAAACTGTGCAGATATTACCAAGGGAAAAGTAAACCTGGAAACATCAAAAATTGCCTGGAAAGAATTGCAGCGTTTTTTTGCCAGTGGCACGGCAGTATTTGTTTCAGCCCCGCTGGATTTGGTTGATGTTGCCTATCAGTTTTCTATCGACAATAAAGATCAGGTTGCGCAATGGCTGCAAAACAATCAAATCGCCTTGGTATCTGATCAACAGGCACTTGAGTGGCTAAAAACAGACGCCGATGTTTGGGCCGTTGTGGTTAAACCCTGGATATTGGTGCAGCAGTAAATCCGCTCATCCTTTAACAAGCGTTGGATAAACGGATTTATGGTGTTGAACTTTTGATGTAAATCGACGGCTATCGGGGCGTTATGCTTTGCCTCTTGATCCTGAGCGTCCTTGGCCTCTGGATTCGATACGCTTACTGTCAGAGCGTTTGCTGTCAGCCGGTTTTGCGGCACGGGCAGCAGGCTTTTTAGAATGACGTAAATCTTTTTTACCGGTATCTTTATTGGCTGCGTTCTTTTTAGGTGCGTCGATAATCTTTAAAGAAACGGGCTCGTAGCCGGTATCAGCGACGCGTGGAATTTGCCGTTTAAGCAATTTCTCTATTTCCACCAGATAATAAGCTTCTTCCGGACAAACCAGTGACAAGGCTTCTCCACTTGAACCCGCACGGCCGGTACGACCAATACGGTGAATATAATCTTCGGGGACTTGCGGCAAATCAAAATTGACCACATGCGGTAAGTCATCAATATCCAATCCGCGAGCGGCAATGTCGGTTGCAACCAACACACTCACCTTGCCTGTTTTAAAGTATTCCAGCGCTTTGTTGCGTGCACCTTGGGTTTTATCGCCATGCAACGCAGCAGTACGGATACCGTCTTCAATCAATTGTTTTTCCAGACGATCAGCGCCATGTTTGGTGCGCACAAATACCAGAACCTGTTTCCAGTTATTACTGCCAATCAGGTACGACAATAAGGCACGTTTATGCCCGCGATCGATGCCATAAACACGCTCGGTGACATTTTCTGCGGTCGCATTTTGCTTGGCAACTTCGACTTCAACTGGATTGTTCAATAACTGTGCGGCCAATGATTTAATGGCATTAGGTACGGTCGCAGAAAATAACAGGCTTTGTCGTTTCTTGGGAATCAGCGCCATAATTTGCTTAATATCTGGCATAAAACCCATATCAAGCATACGATCCGCTTCATCCAGCACCAACATTTCCACATGAGACAGATTGACGTTGCGCTTTTGCACATGGTCAATCAAGCGTCCGGGCGTTGCTACCACGATATCGCAACCGCGTCTTAATTGACGGGTCTGTATGCCAATACTGGCACCACCCACGATGGCTTCCACATGCAAGGGTAAATGTGCGCCGTAAGTTTTGACACTTTCATAGACTTGGGCGGCCAATTCACGGGTGGGTACTAAAATAAGGGCGCGAACAACGTGCGGTTTTTGATGTGGATCATGATTTTCAGCCAGTCGTTGTAATAACGGCAACGTAAAACTGGCGGTTTTTCCGGTACCCGTTTGTGCCCCGGCCAACATATCCCTGCCTTGAAGGATCAAGGGAATTGCTTTTTGTTGTATCGGTGTAGGGGTTATATAGCCCTGATCGGCTACGGCTTTAAGGAGTTCCTCGGTTAAACCGAGTTGAGCGAAAGACATTACAAAACCTCTGGTAAAAAAATTCAGTCAAGATCAAAGGATAATGCTGATTTTTAAAATGAGTTACAAAGAAACAGTATACGGTAAAACCGCTTACTCCTTGAACAGTACTTGTTAATTAAGTGTATCTTGCTTAATAACTGCCTGAATTTCTTTGTAAAAAAATGGATTACTCAATCGATATTGACTTCAATCATGAATCGCGGATGACACGGATTATAAGGGTTTCAACGGACTTTATTTTTAGTGACAGGGTACGCAACTCGCCCCTAAAACCGCATCCACTAAACTGTTTTATTTGCATCAAAAGTTATTATTGTTTTCTATCTTGTGCCTATTGGGTTTCTGCTCTGGCATGGCATCCAATGCCATTAAGTTAAGCATACGACCGAAGTAAAACCTCTTTAGCTGTTTTTACAGGCAATAGTTGAAGCGATTGCACTCCAGTTTTTTGGCTACCCACGTAAAACGGGACAGTTTAAAGTTAAGCCTTGCGGCTTGTCCCGCCTTAAATGGATAGCCAGTTTTTTAAACAACTTGCGCTTAACTTAACGACATTGGGATGCTATCCATTAGCACCGAAATTATTTATCTGAAGTCTACAGGCAATATAGGCAATATAGGCAATATAGGCATGAGATTTTAAAACATCCCTTATCCGTGTTATCAGTGTTATATTTTTTAACAGTTGATTCACTACTACTCCTGATTAACGGGCGGGTATTTTAAGCGGACGTAGGATTTTACTGGCTATCAAACAAGGCTATCATTTCCTCTCTGTTAATCACTTCTTTTTCCTGTAACAAGTTGGCCAACTTTTCCAGAATAACACTATTTTGAGTGATAATTTCTCGGGCACGTATTTCACCCTCGCCAACCAGTTCCATTATTTCTGTATCAATTATGCGTGCGGTTTCATCGCTGTAATTGCGATATTCAGAGACATCAGTTTCCAAAAATTGAAGCTGCTGGCGCTTGCCATAAGTCAAAGGTCCCAGTTTTTTGCTCATGCCCAGACTGCAAACCATGTTACGGGCAATGTCACTGGCTTTTTCAAGATCGTTCTGAGCACCGGTTGAGGGGCTACCCAACACAATTTCTTCCGCCATACGTCCACCCAGTAAAATCGCTATTTGATCTTTTAACTCAGGCTCTGTTGACAGAAATTTTTCTTCTACCGGCAATTGTAAGGTAAATCCCAGTGCTGAAACGCCCCTTGGAATAATAGAAATTTTATGTACGGGCTGTCCTGTAGGTACATGCTCCGCAACCAGTGCGTGCCCTGCCTCATGGTAAGCGACACGGCGTTTTTCCTGTGGATTTAAGACGCGATTTTTCTTTTCCGGCCCGGCAAGTATGCGATCAATAGCGGCTTCAAAATCTTCCATTTCAACTTGGTTATGGTCAACCCGTGTCGCCATAATAGCTGCTTCGTTGGCGATATTAGCCAAATCAGCACCTACCAAGCCCGGTGTGCGTTTTGCAACGACCGAGATATCAATATTTTCAGCCAAGGTCATGGCTTTGGTATGCAACTTGAGTATTTCGATACGATCCTGTAAGTCCGGTTTATCAACAACAATCTGGCGGTCGAAACGGCCGGCGCGAAGCAGCGCTTTATCCAGCACTTCGGGGCGATTGGTCGCGGCCATAACCACCACGCCAACCGAAGTGTCAAAGCCGTCCATTTCAGTCAGCAACTGGTTTAGTGTTTGCTCCCGTTCATCGTGCCCACCCATGACCATGGGGCCACCGCGAGAGCGACCGATAGCATCCAGCTCATCGATAAATATGATGCAAGGCGCTTTGCTGCGTGCCTGTTCAAATAACTCGCGAACGCGAGCAGCGCCGACCCCCACAAACAACTCTATAAATTCAGAACCACTAATATTAAAGAACGGTACCTTGGCTTCTCCGGAAACAGCACGGGCAAGCAAGGTTTTTCCGGTACCCGGAGGGCCGACCAGCAATACGCCTTTGGGCATACGCCCGCCCAAGCGCTGAATTTTTTCGGGCGCTTTTAAAAAATCAATGGATTCTTTCAGCTCCTGCTTGGCACTATCAGCACCCGCCACATCAGCAAAGGTAATGTTGGTTTGGGTATCCTGATGGATTCGGACTTTATTGCCTAAATTAAGAAAAGATTGCGCTCCGGCAGTCGCTCGACGCATCACCCACGTCCAGATAAGTACAAAGATAAACACTGGAATAATCCAGTTAAAAAACAGATTGGTCAGCCAACTTTCCCCGCTTCTAACGACAAAGTCTACCTTATTCTGCGCCAACATTTGGGCCAAATCATTTTGCCATAAAGGCACCGTCATAAAATGTTTACCTGACTCTTTCGGATCGTCAGATTTAATAACGCCGGTAATAATACGCTCTGTCACTACCGCCTTATCAATTTTGGCTTTCTGAACCAGGTTCAGAAATTGACTGTAGGATATTTCATCACGTTGAGCCTCATTAACACTGCTTAGCAAATAAAGTATCACGATTAAAAACAGCGCAAAATAGACAAGCCTTTTTTGCTTTAAACCGTTTGAATTACTATCCAGAGGCTTGTTAAGTTCAAGCTCCGGGTCCTGCTTAAAGAGCGAACCGAATGCCGAGGTCAATAAGTTTTTCAGGTAAACATAAATAGTGTTCAATAACGTTACAACATACCGAATCATCGTGTTTTGTAGCTTATCCATTACACTTGCCCTTGCCCCTGCACGTCGTCATTATGTTTCTGCTACAAAAAAACCGGCTTTTTACGACTGAACGACCAACACAACCTCTTCACAGCTAATAATGTTTTTGTTGCTTTCGAGTATATAGTTAGCCAATTTGGTAATTGCCTTCCAGTTTGAATAATTACTGACAAAGTCACACGCAACAGCAAATAACTCATCCAACTTTTGATCTTGCAGTTCTTTGCTTTCAGAAAAACTTTCTATATATTCACGAGCCAATGCAAGGTCAGAACCACCACCATAATTTTCCAGTGAATTTAAATTAACCAGTTGCTGATTAAATAATTCATCATCCCTGTTATAAACAAATTTAGCCTCAGTTAATGGCCCGATCAATAAATTGATAATATCAGCTTCAAAAGCAATAATGTAATCCCTTACCAAAGGCGCCATCGCTTCATTGTGATCCATTAATTTATGCGCCAAACCATCTACAGTATAGGGTAGCGATTCAATTAAGCGTCCACCTTCCACTCTTGCAACACTATCATCATGCGTTGCTTCATAGATTAATTCGTCATAAGCTGACACGTCGTTCATTTCCTTAAATATTATTTGGAAAAAAATAGGCGGCAAATTTCTGGCTTTGTTATTTAAATAAATGGCAGCGGCATGCCCTGCTTCATGATATGCGATGCATTGTTTATGCTGCTGCAATCTTTTGTGTCTGCCATTATCAATTATTTTGTTACGTTTCATTTTGAATACCATGATTGGAATGTTGAATTAGCTTAGCTTTTGCACTCAGTGTAAATTTAAGCAAAGAAATTATTGTTGGTGTTGTAACGAAATAGGTCATACTAAAAAACGATAAGCCTTTTCTTGCAGATTATAATTAATAAATATAGTGTTTTTTTGAAGTATTATAGTAATAGCCAAGGTAAATTCATTGTTTTATAAATAAGGAATAAACTACTTTCAGCGTTCTAAAATTTTATAGTAGCCCCTTAAAATTGTTTGCAAGATTGAGATTGCACAATAGGTGAGAATGATTTAATAGTTAACTTATCGGCAAAATCAATCATTACTCTGATTACTGACTTCCTGTTCTGCTTCAAGCCAATCTTCAAGTTCATAGCCGTCCTCAAAACCTCTTTTTTCAGCCCGGTAATAAGCGTTTTTTGCAACCAATTCCCGAACTTCATCTATCTCAATTTCGCGGTTTTCAATATTGAATAATGATTTATCTTCGGTTTTCATTTCCCCTCCCATCATTCGAAAGTGCGTTTACCAGCTTAATAATATCACACACAAAAAGTAAGATATCGATTATATCGAATATAACTTTTATGACACATTTATTACAAGTTACAAAAATTTATAGCGAGCTCTTCAGTTACGCTCAAGATGAACCGTTAAATCACGTCCATTATCATGCTTTAAGTAGGCAACCAAATATTCTGAATATATTGTATAAATAAAAAGAGGGTTTGGACAATACGTATAAATACCTAGTTAGGATAAATTTTTACGTAGATCATCCAGCAAACCACATTCATATTTTCAATAGGATAAAGTGTGAATATGGCTTGTAGATGTCCAATCTAAAGGCGGGATAAAGCTTAGCAAGGGTAAAAAATAACCTGTTACTTAAGTAAGATACCTGTATAGGCTCTGAGAAAAAATTTAATTCAAGGCTTCATTTAAGTCATAATGCGTTGCCATCAACATTAAATCAGCGAGACTTTCTGCCTGCATTTTTTCCATGATTCGAGCCCTGTGCGCCTCTATGGTTCGATTGCTGATATCCAACATTCTCGCCATGTCTTTATTGGCATGACCTTTGACTACCAGGGAGAACACTTCTTGCTCGCGCAGCGTTAAATAACCCAGGCGGTTTTGTATTTTGAGCTGAGCTGCGAATTGCTCTCTATCAGCAATGTCTTTTTTTATAGCTTCCGAGATGCGCTCCAATAGCACCTCATTATCAAAGGGTTTTTCCAAAAAATCTACTGCACCGGCTCTAAATGCTTTTGCCGAATCGGGTATTCTGGCATGACCACTTATAAATATAATGGGTATGGAAATAGCTCTGGTCACCAGCTCTTCCTGAAGTTCAAGTCCGCTCATAGCTGGCATTCTGACATCCAGTAGCAGACATCCCGGCTGCGTGGGGTTATAGTTATCTAAAAAAGCCTCGGCAGATGCAAAACTTTTGACTTTATGTCCTGTTGATTCAATCATAAGTGTCAGCGAATCACGCACAGCAAATTCATCATCAACCAAATAGACCAAAGCCTCTGATTTATCACTGTTCATTTTATTTTTCTCTTAATCGGTAAGGTAACATAAAAAGTAGTCCCTTCTTCTGGTGTGCTGTTGAAATTAAAAATGCCCTGATGGGCTTCAATAATGGAGCGACTAATCGATAATCCCATGCCCATGCCTGTTGGTTTTGTAGTAAAAAAAGGTGACAATATTTTCTCTTTTAGAGCCTCATCAATGCCCGAGCCGTTGTCTTTTACCTTACAAATAATATGATCAAGATTCTTCATGTACGTCTGAATCATTATTTTTCTTGGTTTTTTTGGCGGCATGTCTTTTAAGGCATCAATACTGTTTCTTATCAGGTTTAACAAAACCTGTTCAATCTGAACATCGTCAATAGTAACATCTGGAATATTTTTTGCCAGATCAAGTTTCACTTTTATGTTGTTTTTCTTAAAATCAGTAGCACACAAGCTGACTGCATCCTCGACCAAGGTATTAATATCCGTTTCTGTGCGATATATTTTTCGTGAGCTGACAAAATCTTTCATCCGGTGAATAATCTGCCCTGCTTTCAGGGCTTGCTGATGTACCTTGAACAAGATTTCACCGAGTTGCTTCAAATCAGGATTTTCAGCATCAATAAAACGTAAACAAGCCTGTGTATAATTGGTAATCGCAGTTAACGGCTGATTAACTTCATGTGCAATACCTGACCCCATTTCACCTACCAGACTAAGACGGGCAGCATGAGCAAGCTCTTCCAGATGTTCTTTCTCTTTTTTCTCCTGGAGTTTACGCAAACTTACATCACGCAAGATGCCTGTAAAATAGTTCTCTCCCTCTATTGAAAACTCTACCAGAGAAATATCCAGCGGTACGACAGAACCATCTTTACATAAACCATCAACCTCACGAATTAAACCTCTTACATTAGGCATTTTTGTTTTTAAATAACTCTTTACATCATGCCCCTGCTTTTTACTCTGCGAAGGAGATATTAATTTGCAATAACTACCACCCAGCAACTCTTCCTCACTATAGCCAAAAATGGTTGTTACTGCCGAATTTATAGAGTGTATGATCCCGGATGCGTCAATAGTGACAATGCCTTCTATTGAGGCATTAAAAATGGCATTGAGCTTGGCCTCTCTTTCCCACAACTGATGTTTTGACTGCTTAAGCTCATCTATCTTGTGGGTTAAATCCTGATTGCTTTCAATAAGCTGGGACGTCTGCTCAGCAATCTTTTGTTCCAGTTTTTCATTGAGGCAGGAAATAGTTTCCTGAGTGTACTTATATTCAGTAATATCCTGAATTGCCAAGTATAATTGAATATCATTTTTAAAGTTATTATTGACACTGCCCCGCAATTCTACATAAATAAACGGGTCACTTTGTCGACATAATGATTCAGAACAATTATATTGTCTAACGCCCTGATATTCAGATTGTTTGAGGTCACTATTTTGGGTCACCAACTTGGCATTTAGAATTCGATTATTTTTCTCGTTAACAAGATCATGAATAAACAAATAATAATTATCCTGATCTGAGGGATGGATAAACTTTCCTAGCTTCTTGTTTATAATCGTCTCTTTTGAAGCGCTCAATAACCGTATCGCGGCAACATTGGCTTTCTTGATAATACCTTGCTCATTTAGTGTCAGGTACGCGACAGGCGAAAGATTATAAATCCGAGAAAATTCATCATGTGATGCACTCAGTGCCTGATG
Organism: Methylococcaceae bacterium; assembly: GCA_037129595.1. GTDB lineage: Bacteria > Pseudomonadota > Gammaproteobacteria > Methylococcales > Methylomonadaceae > Methylobacter_C. The sequence goes on from JBAXUR010000002.1 coordinate 26,881, forward strand.
CGCTCTTTTAAGCTCTTCATTCTGCAATTCCAGTTCTATCTGATGAATCTGAAAATCAAACACCAGTTTTTCAACATCCTTATCTGACATACCGGCAAGATCACCTCCAGATTTGCTAAGTATGACCGCTGATTTATTTTCTACAGCGTCCTTGTGGTTGCTATGTAATTGCTCCGCTTCTTCTCGGAGAACTTCAGTTTTCGCCTTCTTGGTAGATTGAGTGACCATTGTTTATACCATTATTGGAGGTTGGTAAAATAATTACTGATTTTTTATTACCTTGCCCTATTTTAAGAGGCTTGATGTTAAGTTTAGCTACAAAAACGGTAAAAGTATGCCGAATGAACAAAATTAATCAGGATCGTGCATAAAAGCATACTTGCGCAGGTGTTATAACGTAAATTCCAATACCCATCGATAAACCGGCATCCATTTACTTTGCGCTGCACCAGATTTTAATGCCTGGCTAGTTACGAAGACCTGCCTGTTAACAGTTGCCACCCATAGAACATTGCCAGAAATAAGTACATACGTAAAAATACCTAAGTATTTGTACGTATGTACTTATTTCACTGAAGGTATACAGTTATTACCAATAAATTTATCCGCTTTGTTTAGTTTCAGCCACTACCCATAATTCGGCCATGAACTTGAGCCAAGCATTTACCTGTGCCAGAAGGCTTTTAAAAAATAACCCGGCAAAACCAACCGCCTGTTTTAAAGCGTTTTTGGAGAAAAAACTCGTTTTTAATCTTAATAACTCACTATAAACATTATCTTAAGGAGACATAAAATGGCCATTACACGTTACGAACCTTGGAGCTTATTAAATCAATTACAAAGAGAACTACTTAGCTCCCAAGATGAAAAAACCACAGAAGGATCAATTGCAACTGCCGAATGGGTACCTGCGGTTGATATAAAAGAAGAAGTCGATAAGTTTGTTATTTATGCCGATATTCCAGGTGTAAAGCCGGATGCCATTGAAGTCAGTATGGAAGCTGGTGTATTGACAGTGAAAGGCCAAAAAGAGTCTGAGACCAAAACTGAAAATGAAGGTTATAAACGGGTAGAACGTACGTCCGGTTCTTTTTATCGACGTTTCAGCCTGCCCGATTCGGCAGATGGCGAAGCCATTAATGCAAAATGCAAACACGGCGTACTTGAAATTATTATTCCCAAACGGGAAGCCGTTAAACCAAAGCGCATCAATGTTACATCAGAAGAATAATTCCAAATCTTTATGATAACTGAGCAGGCAAATTTTTTAATAAACAAAACCCGGTGATTCAGCTGTTAGATAAAAAAGTCACTAGGTTTACAAACCTTATTACACCCAAACGTGAATTGTAAAAGACCGACTGGTCGGGGTATTAGCAGTGAAGGCGATTAATGATAGTGGCGTTATCATTCCACTGGAAGCGCCTGCCATATCAATAAAAAATTTGATAGATCCTTGATGAGGAGTTCATTACTCACATTTCTAATGCTTGAGATCGGCTAAACATAACGACATGCAATATAAAGATTACTATAAAATCATGGGGCTATCGAGGGATACCAGTCAAGATGAAATCAAACGTGCTTATCGCAAACTGGCACGTAAGTATCATCCAGATGTCAGTAAGGAAAAGGATGCTGAGGCAAAGTTTAAAGAACTTGGAGAAGCTTATGAAGTACTCAAGGATCCCGAAAAAAGAGCTGTTTATGATCAATTAGGACCTAATTGGAAAGCCGGGCAGGATTTTAGGCCGCCACCAAACTGGAATGAAGGTTTTGAATTTAGAGGTACTGGTTTTACTGGCGATGAGGCTGGTATCTACAGTGATTTTTTTGAACAATTATTTGGCCGGGCAGCATTTCACCCTGGCGACAGAGGACAATATGGCATCCATGCGCGTGGACAAGACAGTCATGCAAAAATCTACATTGATCTGGAAGACAGTTTTCACGGCGCAACGCGTAATATATCACTAAGCACCCCTGAAATGGATGCACAAGGCCATGTACAAGTTAAGCATAGAAGCCTGAATATTAAAATTCCGAAAGGTATCAAGGCGGGACAGCATATCAGACTGGCCGGTCAGGGTAGCCCCGGCTCAGGTAGCGGTCAAGCGGGCGACTTGTTTCTTGAAATAGCGCTTAACAATCACCCGCTTTATCGAACTTCAGAAGCAGACGTTTATCTGGATCTTCCCGTTACACCTTGGGAGGCCGCCTTAGGTGCAAAAATAAAAGTACCTACCCCAGAAGGTAATGTCGATCTCAAAATACCACCCAACTCCAAACAGGGTAGCAAACTACGCTTGGCAGGTCGTGGGTTACCAGCCAAGATACCGGGCGATTTTTACGTGGTGTTGCAAATTGCCCTGCCACCGGCCAGTAGCGCGCAAGCCAAAGCGGCTTACCAAGCTCTGCATGAACAGCTTGATTTTAACCCACGGCAGGCTCTGGGAGTCTAATCAATGAGCTCACATGATTTATCGTTAATACATACCGGAACAGTCATTGAAGACGACAATTTAACACTGGAGCAACTATGCCATGCTTGCGATGTACATGCAGACTGGATAATCAGCATTGTTGAGGAAAGCATTATTGAGCCCCAAGGAGAAGATAGTCGTTTATGGCGCTTTTCAGGAGCAAGCCTGATACGCGCCCGTTCTGCCCTCAGATTACAACGTGATCTGGGGATTAATCTGGCTGGCATTGCTCTGGCACTGGACTTGATGGAAGAGCTTGACAGCCTGCGTAAGCAAATAAAAATAGGTGGACATGTCTGAAAAAAAAACAAGATATATATCGCCCCAAAAAACGAATTATTTAAAACCATTAGCCCTAGAGGAAAACATTATGAAATCAACCCTAATACTCGTCGCTGATAACAGTCGTGCACGCATCTTTACTGTTAAAACACCCGCTTCTCCGTTAGAAGAAATCGAGGCTTTCGCTCATACCGAAGCTCGCTTACATGACCGACAAATCACTTCTGACTTGCCCGGAAAGATTAAAGGAGAAGGTCATGTGGGACATGCTTTTGAGCAACCCACCGACCCCAAAAAACATGAAGCCGACAACTTTGCACATCGCCTTGCCCGTTATTTGGAAGACGCACATAACGCCAATAAATTTGAACAATTACTGATTATTGCAGAGCCCTCTTTTCTTGGCTTGTTGCGTAACCAGCTATCGGAACCGGTAAAAAAACTCGTCTGTTTTGAACTGGATAAAAATATCACGACCCATAGTGTTGATGACATTCGTAAACATCTACCGACGTTTTTGCCAAGTCATTAATACATTTTTCAAAGCCTTGTGTTATGCCAAACTGCCTTACACAAGCTGAATTTTTAAAAAGGTGAATCATTATGCAATTACCATTACAAATTACTTTTCGCGGAATACCTCATTCTGATGCGGTTGAGGCTAAAATTCGCGAAAAAGCCGGCAAGCTGGATAGATTCTGCTCGCATATTATGAGTTGCAGGGTTGCCGTTGAAGCCGAACATCAACACCATCACCAAGGTAATCAGTATCACATTCGTATTGATATAACCACGCCTAACAAGGAATTGGTTATTAGCAAGGAACATTATGACAAACAGGCCCATGAAGATATTTATGTCGCCATTCGTGATGCCTTTAATGCAGCTACGAGACAACTGGAAGATTACTCACGCATTCAGCGCGGTGATGTTAAAACGCATGACTGACAACATAGGTATCGACAAACAAGATAAGCCTTAAGCAAGTGTCCGATATGAACTAAATTACTTAACAGTGGAAACCCAAGGACAGTCTTGGCAAAAATAAATCCAACTGAATAAAGGGTGCGTGCAGGATACCTTACGCGACTGATTGGCAAAATTTAATGCGAATTGGGATATGAATTTGAGTCAGTCCTTAATGAAATACATTAATGACAGTTTCGCTTCATAGCGTTCTTTGCGAACGGTTATGATGAATACTTTGATTTTTTCGATACTGAAACGTTAAATAAAACGAATCAAATATTTCCAAGTTATACAGTTGACAAGCAGACTACGATCTGAAGGCGTTTAAAACTGGTCATCCAGCAGATTCAAAAACCCCTCCCCGTCAGGATATAAAACGGGGAGGGCAATAACTTTATTTGCCTGAAATTTCTGAAGCAGTGCTGTTATTTGATGTGTGTCTTTTCTCAATTTTTGTAAATGTTTCTTTTTGTTGTTCTGCAACTGCACCACTTTGCAAATGCTTTGTTTCATCTTTCTTTAGCATAACAACCAAAAGTATAATTGCAGCGATACAAACGCCAACGATTACCCATGTGTTATCTTTTTCTTGTACTTCAGCCATTTTAAAATCCTCTATAATTATTATTTATTAGTTTCCCTCTCCACAAGGGGATCAACCCAAAAATTAAATTTTGTGGATTGGTTGCCGAATTAACTTCCAACAACGGTGTATTTTTTATCATGAGATAGCATGTCATGTCAAAACTATAAATAAAAAAAAACTAAAACAGCATTAAATATTTTTTTTTCCGTATCTTTATTATGTCGATAACACTGTTTTTTTATTTCTTAACCGACTGATAAATAACATTATATTTTTTTATTGACTGATAATATGTCAAATACCGTTCAATAGCCTCTTTAGCCGGGTAATGCCAATGATTTAAGACATACCTGTCTGGAAATAACTTGACTAAAAACATCCATACTTTTTAGATGGTTAATGAGCCCGTTTTAAATATTTCATACTGAATCAACAGATTTGGCGTGGTAGTTTTTTAAGTATCCAAGCAACATTCGTTACACCCCTGGTCGAGACAATTGCACGACTTTAATCAGCGTCATCAAAACTCAAGGCCTGCCATTTATGTTGAGACAATCTATTTTTATTTTTATAAAATTACCTGGCAAGGCTCTTTTGTCCCCAGTTGTTATACAATAACCCTCCCTTTTTGCTATTCTACTTGCTGCCCTAAATGAATAAATCGAAAAAACTTCTTCGTTCTGATATACGTTATGAATGCGGTGATAGTTCTTATGAACAAGGAAGAAGTTATTTTGAAACGGGTCTGGTCGTTAAGCTGGATGTTGAAAATGAAGGGGCTCTTTTTGTACAACTTAGCTCATCCGTTAAAAGCAGTAGCGCCCTTCCTTATCAGCAAAATATTCGCATAGCCTGGCGTCCTGATTACAGCGCAGCAAAAATCACGGGAAATTGTTCTTGCCCGGTTGGCCATAACTGCAAGCATATAGCTGCTGCCTGCCTGCAGTATCAAAATGCCAATCAAACCCCTTCATTGTCACCGGTTACCAGCGACCGTTGCCTGGCCTGGCTGGACAGCCTAAATGAACCTGAGCCTTTGCAACATAACATCTACCAGGAATTTGTCGTTTATATCCTTAAACCTGGCGAAACAAAACATGAAGTGACTGTCGAGTTTCTGATCACCAAAGCAAACAAATCAGGGCGTCTTGGCAAAGCCCGAAAAACAACCTTGGCCAATCTTCGTTACAGCTTTTCATACCTCAGCTATATTCAACCGCTGGACGAAGAAATTGCGCGATTAATGACAGCACTTAACACGTTAAAAGGTGAACCCATACTGGTCGGTGCCATCGGTTACATCGCCTTATCAAAATTATTGCAAACCGGTCGATTATTCTGGAAAAACGCCGAGAACCCGCCTTTAAAAATAGGCACTAATCGAGACTTACGCTTTGATTGGCATCAACAGGAAAGGGGGTATTACCAACTGTCGGTTGCCATCGAACCAGCGGCAACACTGCTGTTGACTGATCCGCCCCACTATCTGGATATTATCCAAGGTACCGTAGGCGGGTTTAATAACATCACGCCTAGTGCCGATCAATTAAATAAAATTTTGTCTGTCCCACTTATTCCTGCTGAATTTGTCGATGAATTCAGTTTTAAATTGACGGTTGAACACCCAAACCTGCGCCTGCCTGCACCCAAAAAAGTTGAATTAATCGATCAGGAGGATCTGGCACCTACCCCCCGATTATTGTTATACGGACAGCCAATAAATGCGCAGAATTATATTCATTTTATGGCGGTGAGCTTTAATTATGGAGACTGCACGCTTCCAGCCATTACCTCTGAAGACTTCAGCATTGTAAAAACTGACCAAGGTTTTCTGCGTATTAAACGGGTGCTGAACATTGAGCGTCAGGCAGTAAATCGTCTGACAGAAAAAGGTTTCAGCACTGCCCCATCCAATAAAACCGGCTCGCAGGAACTGGTGCTTTTCAGTGCTGCCATAAACAGTAATGAGACCGCCTCATGCTGGCGAGAGTTTATCCAAAACGCACTTCCAGAACTTGAACAGGAAGGCTGGGTTATCGAGATTGCTGACAGCTTTAAGCTTAATTTTCAAACCGCTCAAAACTGGAATGCCGAGATCAGCGAAAGTCAAAACGACTGGTTTGAAATGCACTTCAATGTAGAAATTGGCGGTCAATCCTATCCCTTGTTGCCTTTGATTATGCCGGTGTTGAAAAACTACGATCCGGAAAATCTCCCCGACATACTCAACATATCGCTGGGGGATCACAATTACCTAAGCGTGCCCAGCGACAAAATAAAGCCCATACTGGCGGTTTTATTTGAATTATTCAACACCAGTACACTAGAAAAAGATGGGGCACTTAAAGTATCCCGATTTAATGCGGCCAGTCTTGCTGATTTGGAGGAAAGTAGTTATGGCTTATTTTCTTTATCAGGAGGCAAAGAACTGAGAGAACTCGGACAAAAATTAAAAAACTTCACGGGTATTCAAGATGTCGACTTGCCTGTCAACTTGCAGGCAGACTTGCGCCATTACCAACAACAGGGACTTAACTGGTTACAGTTCTTGCGTGAATATAAATTCGGAGGCATTCTTGCTGACGATATGGGGCTAGGCAAAACGGTTCAAACACTCACTCATTTGTTACTTGAAAAACAAAGTGGCCGCATGACGCTGCCCTGTTTAATTATTGCCCCTACCAGCTTGATGAGCAACTGGCGACGTGAAACTGAACGCTTCACCCCTGAACTAAAAGTATTAACCTTGCAGGGTGCTGACCGTAAACAATTGTTCGATCAAATCAACGACTATGATCTGGTATTGACGACTTATCCATTGTTAAGCAGAGATGACGAAACATTGCTTAAGCATGACTATCATTATTTGATTTTGGACGAAGCCCAAACCATTAAAAATCCGACATCTATAGCTGCCCAGATGGTGCGCCAGATTAAAACCAATCATCGGTTGTGTTTAACCGGTACGCCCATGGAAAATCATTTAGGTGAACTTTGGGCACAATTTGATTTCTTGATGCCTGGTTTTTTAGGTGATAATGCCTCTTTTAAAAAACGCTTCCGCACGCCTATTGAAGTCTATGGTGATAGCGAACAACGACTACGCCTGTCAAATCGTCTTGCGCCTTTTATGCTGCGTCGAACCAAACAGGAAGTCGCCAATGAATTGCCGCCTAAAACCGAAATTATTCGTTCAGTACCCCTGCATCCAAAACAGGCCGCTTTGTACGAAAGCATCCGCCTGACGATGGAGAAAAAAGTCCGTGATGCGATTGCCGAAAAAGGCTTGTCACGCAGCCATATCACCATTTTGGATGCCTTGCTAAAGCTGCGCCAGACCTGCTGTGATCCGCGCACGCTGTCGCTAAAAGAAGCGCTAAAAGTAAAAGAATCAGCCAAACTTGATCTATTGATGGAACTATTGCCGGAACAATTGGAAGAAGGTCGACGAATTCTGATTTTTTCACAATTTACCCGCATGATTGCCTTGATTGAAGATGAATTAAATACCCGAAAAATAGCTTACAGCAAACTAACCGGCCAAACCCGCAAACGCGACGAAGCGATTGAACTGTTTAAAAGCGGTGCAGTGGATGTTTTTCTTATCAGCCTCAAAGCAGGCGGAGTCGGTTTAAATCTGACTGAAGCCGATACTGTTATTATTTACGACCCCTGGTGGAATCCGGCGGCAGAAAGCCAGGCAGCCGACCGCGCACATCGTATAGGTCAGGATAAGCCGGTTTTTGTCTACAAACTGATTACTGAAAATACGGTTGAAGAAAAAATTATTGCCATGCAGGACAGAAAACGCGCACTGGCCGAAAGTATTTATAAAGGCGGCGCTAAAGAAGAGTCATTAAAACTGACCGCTGAAGATCTTACCGCCTTGTTTGAACCGTTATAAATAATGAAATTCTCTATCATTATCCCAACCCTGAATGAAGAAAAATCCATTCAGTCTTGTTTATTGGCATTGCAATCGTTAAGGAACGACTGTGAGCTTATCATTGTTGATGGCGACAGCTCCGATAACACACGACTGCTTGCCGCACCGTTAGTTGATAAAGTGATTCTATCTGCAAAAGGTCGAGCCAAACAAATGAATAACGGTGCAAAACAAGCAACGGGAGAGATATTGATATTTCTGCATGCCGACACCTGTTTACCTGAAAACGCCTTACCGCTGATTCAAGAAAAAATCAGCCACAACCGGCAATGGGGGCGCTTTGATATTCAATTAAGCGGTAACCTTTTTCTATTAAAAGTTATCGCACCTATGATGAACTGGCGTTCCCGGTTAACGGGAATTGCAACGGGCGATCAGGTTATTTTTGTTACGCGCCAGACGTTTGAAAAAGTGGGGCAATATCCTGAAATCAACTTAATGGAAGATATCGCCCTTTGTAAAAAGCTAAAGAAAATCAGTCCGCCCATTTGCTTAAAAGACAAAGTCATCAGCTCCGGTCGACGCTGGGAACAAAGCGGTGCTTACAAAACCATTTTTCTCATGTGGACTTTACGCCTGCGTTATTTCTTTGGAGCAGACCCAAAAACATTGGATTTTCTTTACACGCAGGGTGTGTTCACGCAATTAAAATGTAGTGATTTGTGCAAACGTTGCCGGTAAAATTCATCTTAAATGCCACAACAGAGCAACTATGACTGACTTTTAAAAAATGACGGCGATTATAATGACTTATAAATACCCTGACGCGGTGTTAATGATTTTCTGTAAAGCACCCATTGCCGGTCAGGTTAAGACCCGCCTAACCACTCAATTAACGGCCGAACAGGCTATGCAGTTCCATATTGAGCTCACCCAAAGAACATTGCACTTGGCGACCCGGATTAATTTATGCCCGGTTCAGCTCTGGTGTACGCCCTCAACCGACCATGCTTTTTTTACGGCATCAGCGCAACGCTATCCGGTCACTCTTCAGCAACAACAAGGCCTGGATTTAGGTGCGCGAATGCACAACGCTTTTTGCCTGGCGCTTAAAAATTACTCACGCGCCCTACTCATAGGCTGCGATTGCCCCTCATTAACCGAACAAGATCTGGAAGAAGCGTTAATCGCCTTAAGTCAGAGAGCCTGTTGTGTATTGGGGCCGGCAGAAGATGGCGGTTATGTGTTGATTGGCCTTAATCAGCCACACCCGGAACTTTTTGACAACATGCCCTGGGGCACTGAATTAGTGCTTGAACAGACCCGCTCGCGTATCCAACACAATAATCTTCTTTATCATGCCCTCAAACAACAATGGGATTTAGACACACCAAAGGACTTGGCGCGATACCAGGCATTGAATTTGAACCCAGGCAACTCGCCATAAATAGACGGCCACAACATCCTGACTTAAGACAGTAAATCTGCGACAACGTGTACAAAGGATATTTTTTGCGAATTACCAAGTCGATTTTTTGCGCCGCTTAATACTCGATACTGCTTGAATTAGCACTAAAACTATCAGTAATCCTTAAAAGTTAATCCCAAATATTATGCATTCAGACGAATAAAAAGTGCTCTCTAGGTATTTCTACTAATTGTACGAGGGCTTTTTTTTATCTATCCTTTAAGTATCTCAACCATATCAGGTGATTTTTAGGTGAAAGATTGAATGTCGGCAAGCGGTTATTGGTAATATTGGCTTATTAAAACTAATAATAGCCAAGGCATAAAATGAAAGCAGGAACCATTAAACGTTTTTTTCGTGTTCTTTGTCTGCTAATAATGGCAGGTTCTTTATCAGGTTGTATTTACTGGATAAGGGCTTACCAGACCTATTTACAGATGAGTGAATTTGATCGTTATTTTAATACGGTTACCACTGACGAGTTTACCCTTCAGTTTAAAGAACCTATTTTATATAGCAAAGATTTTGTTTCTTTATCCAGATTGTATCCCAGCGAGGATATTCCTACTCTGGACGGCAGACTTTGGCGTTACTGGTTTCGTAAGGTTGATGGCAACAATAAAATAATTGTTCCGGAAATAAAATTTTATTCCAATTTAAATTTTAATAAAGAAGGGAGAATAATTTCCTGGTCGTTTTCATCGTTGTTTTTGCAAATTGCCCCGCCAAAATTTTTAGAAGTTTCTTTACGTTCATTGGGGGGGGCGGAAATTGATACGGAAAAACAACAACTGCGAGCCAACAGTCAGTTAATCGATAAAATTACTGAAGATTTACCCAAAAAAGCAGCCGTTGTCGCTCAATTAGGGGAGCCTTTAGAAATTAAGGATGAAGGCGATATAGAAGTATATGTCTACCATTTTCTACTTGAAACTCATCACATAGAAAAAGGGTATGAAGATCGGGCATTAAGCGAAGTCATGGTCAGTTTTGACAAGAAGACCCAAGAACTGACCCGAATGAGTGGACGATTTGCCGGTCTAAAGGTGTCTATTAATTACCGAAAGTTTCTTGATGAGACGCCCAAGGAGCCGTCATAGACATCAAAAATGGCAGCATTAATCTTAATCCCTACAGATAGCGACCGGAAGATAAAAACGACATATATTATTTATAATCAATAAAATAGACGGCATAGCGCATTATTAAACTATGCTTAATACATAGCTTTATAACTAACAAATAGCAAAGAATTATGATAAATGTACTGCTTGTTGATGATCATGAATTTGTCCGCACCGGTATCGAAGCATTACTGAATGATGCTGAAGATATTACCCTTGCAGGCATTGCAAAATCAGGTGAAGAAGCGCTTGATGCCATGGCGATAAGGCCTGTCGATGTTGTGCTGATGGGTGTTAATATGCCAGGTATAAACGGTATAGAAGCCTATCGTAAAATTTTGCATGATAATCCTAATGTAAAAATAATTTCCTTATTCGTAAATAACGATGGCCCCATTCCCCCCCAATTACTTAAGCTTGGCGTATTAGGCTTTGTTTCAAAAGAATCACCCGTTGACGAGATGGTTAATGCCATTCGTAAAGTGATGACCGGCGATCGCTACCTGAGCGCAGATGTTGCCCATAATTTGACGACTTATGGCCTTCCTGGCTATCATGAGTCGCCATTTTCAAAACTTTCCCGTCGGGAATCCGAAGTAGTGACCTTAATTCTTCAAGGCAAATCCATTAAGGAAATGTCCAAAATGCTCATATTGAGCGACAAGACCGTTAATACTTATCGCTACCGTCTTTACGATAAACTTAACATAAAAAACGACGTTCAATTAACCCGCCTGGCTATTAAATTCGGCCATATTGATGCGGCGTATATGTAGCAAAACAGAGCGTGTGCCGCTTTAAAACGGGTAAAATATTTAATTATTTAAGATGTAATTTTTCAGACCCCGAAAATAATGTTAATCTTGGCAACTACTTTAACAGAGCCAATGACTACCATGACAACGACACAACCCACTAAAGACCTGGAAACTTTCCCCAATCCACAACCAGAACGCGACTATACCATACGCATTGACATTCCCGAGTTCACTTGCCTTTGCCCAAAAACAGGACAACCTGATTTTGCAACCATCCAAATTGAATATGTGCCCGCCGCTCTTTGTGTAGAATTAAAAGGCCTTAAACTCTACATGTGGTCATTCCGTGAGCAAGGCGCATTTCATGAAGCCATTACCAATGAAATTCTCAACGATATTGTAAAAGCGATAGCGCCTAATTTTATGCGTATTCGTGCTGAATTTAATGTTCGCGGCGGCATTTATACGACCGTTGTTGTCGAGCATAGAAACAGCAATTGGCACGCACCTGAGCTAGTTAACCTGCCTTAGCCAATTTCCTGCGTAAAATAGACCCCACCGTGTAGGTCGGGTTACTCTGCCAACCCGACTTACCCATCATTGATTATTCATGACTTTTAAAGAAGCGTTAACCACCCTGCCCCAATACATTTTACCGCATCATGCCTTGTCCAAAATGATGAGTAAACTGACGCACTGCGAAAATAAAACCTGGAAAAACCTGTTTATCAAACAGATCATCAGGCATTACGGGGTCAACATGAAGGAGGCTCTTGAGCCGGATATCAATACCTTCAAAAGCTTTAATCACTTTTTTACCCGTGAACTAAAACCCGAAGCAAGACCCTTAACCTCGGAACCTAATGCCATTGCCTGCCCTGCTGATGGTGCCGTCAGCCAAGCCGGTCCTATTACCGACGGTAAAATCTTTCAGGCCAAAGGTAAAAGCTTTACGGCGACTGACTTGTTAGGTGGCGATGCAGAACGAGCAGAACCTTTTAACAATGGCGTATTTACTACGATTTATCTTTCACCTAAAGATTATCACCGCCTACACATGCCGTTAACCGGCACCTTAAGAGAAATGGTACATATTCCCGGTCGCTTATTCAGTGTGAATACGGCAACCACAAATTCCGTCCCCGGATTATTTGCCAGAAATGAACGCGTTGCTGCAATATTTGATACCGATGCCGGCCCAATGGCTTTGGTGCTGGTCGGTGCCATATTTGTATCCAGTATAGAAACCGTCTGGCACGGTGTTGTTACACCACCCAACATTACCTCCGTGCGAAGCTGGCAGTATCAGGAAAATGCACCGGTGCTACAAATTGGCGAAGAAATGGGCCGCTTTAATATGGGATCAACGATTATCGTTCTGTTTGGCAAAGACAAAGCGCAATGGGATGGTGAATTAACCGCAGAAAAAGTGGTTAAACTGGGTGAGCGGATTGGCACAATGATAAAATCCTGACCGCTATTGTAGGAGCGACGCCCTCGTCGCAATTAACGCCTCAAATCGCGACGGGGGCGTCGCTCCTACGAAAGAACAACGGTTCAATCATCCCCGCACTATCACCCAGACTTTTCCAAACAATGGATCATGTTTCCAGCCTGTAAAGTATGGGTAACCCGACCTTTAAATGTCTGTCCCCAAAACGGGGTATTAACCCCCTGGCTTTTCCAGTTATCAGCATTAACTTGCCAGTCTAATTCCGGATCAAACACACACACATCAGCCGCGAAGCCAACGCTTAGGGCGCCACTTTTAATGCGTAAAACGCGTGCCGGATTGCCACTCAATGAGGCTATGCCCTGCTCCAGCGTTATGATGCGTTGCGCGACTAATTTAAGCATTAAGGGCAACAGCGTTTCCACGGATGAAACCCCCGGCTCTGTTTCTGGAAAGGCACCCAGCTTGGCATCTTTATCATGCGGCTGATGGTCGGAACAAATACTGTTAATGGTGCCACTCGCCAAACCTTGTCTTAAATACTGCCGGTCGGCTTCGGTTCGTAAGGGCGGCAACACATGATAGTTACTGTCAAAAGGGATAATGTCATTTTCGGTCAAATGCAGTTGATGTGCGGCAACATCGGCACTGACATGCAAGCCATACTTTTTGGCCTGATGTATTTTAATCACTGAGCGCTTACAGCTTAACTGGCCAAAATGCACGCGACAGCCGGTTAACTCAACTAATTCCAGACATTGAGCCAAAGCAATGGTTTCCGCCGCTTCCGGAATGCTGGGCAAACCATAGCGGGTTGCGAATGCGCCTTCATGAGCGCAACCGTTATTACCCAGCCAATAATCATTGGGACGAAACATAACCAACATATCGTGACTGGCGGCATATTCCATTGCCCGCCGTAGTACCAGCAGATTTCTCACCGACTGATTGGCATTGCCAACGGCAATACAGCCAGCGTGCTTAAGCGTTAACATGGCGCTTAATTCAGTCCCTTCCAATTTCTGGGTCAGCGCTGCAATCGGATAAATTTGCGGGTAGCCGGCATTTTTCGCCAACTCTTTAATAAGTTCGGCAACAGCCGGTGTGTCAATAACCGGACTTGTATCCGGCTGTAAACACAGCATCGTAACCCCGCCATTTGCAGCCGCAGCCGTTTCACTTTTAAACGTCGCTTTCCGGCTTTGTCCGGGTTCACGCAAGCGTGTACTTAAATCTATAAAGCCCGGGCAGACTATTTTATGTTGTGCATCAATAATCGTATCGGGCTTAAAACCAGCCGGTTCATTGGTGACGGAAATGATTTTACCGTCAGCTATATAAACACAACCCACGCGATTGATGTTATTGACAGGATCAATGATGTGTCCCTGTTTAATGTGTATTTGACTCATCAACTAACCCCCTGTTTCTGCATCGCCATCGCCATAATGGCCATTCGGATGGCGATACCGTTGCTAACCTGTTTGAGTATCACTGACTGCGGGCCGTCTGCGACTTTTGAATCAATTTCAACGCCCCGATTAATTGGGCCGGGATGCATGACGATAGCGTCCGGCTTGGCAATTTTTAATTTATCTTCTGTCAAGCCGAAACATTTAAAATATTCGCTTTCACTGGGTAATAATGCCGAAGTCATGCGTTCTTTCTGCAAGCGCAGCATCATAATGACATCAATATCTTTAAGTCCTGCGGTCAAGTTATGTGAAACATTGACCCCCAAACTTTCAACATGCGCAGGCAATAAAGTCTTGGGAGCAATCACCCTAACCTCGGCAGCGCCCAAGGTATTTAAGGCCTGAATCTGTGACCTTGCCACTCTGGAATGTAATATATCGCCAATAATAGCCACCCGTAGCGTCGAGAAATCCTTTTTTATCTGCCGAATGGTAAACATATCCAGCATGGCTTGAGTCGGATGCGCATGTTGTCCATCACCGGCATTAATAACGCTGATATGGGGTGCCGTTTGCTGGGCGATAAAGTGTGCAGCGCCGCTAATTGAGTGACGCACCACAAACATATCAACATACATGGCTTCCAAATTGCGTATAGTATCAAGCAGGCTTTCACCTTTGGAGGTTGACGAGGTCGAAATACTCATACTTAAGACATCGGCAGACAAGCGGTTGGCCGCCAGTTCAAAGGTTGTTCGGGTGCGCGTGCTGTTTTCAAAAAACAGATTAACAATCGTTTTACCCCGCAACAACGGAACTTTTTTAATCTGATGATCACCTATGCCGACAAAAGACTCTGCTACATCCAAAATTTCTGTCAACAAACTTTTTGGCAAACCTTCAATGCTCAAAAAGTGTTTAAGTTTGCCTTCCGAATTTAACTGGAGATTTTCACTCATCGCTTAGGCTACCGCATTTATTGTTTGTAATTGAATGGACAATGGCTCAGGGCCGGTTAACTTGATCAACTGACCGGCACTCAGCGTAATATGGGTTCCCACGCAATCAGGACACAAAGGAATTTGCCGGCCGTCACGCTCTATCAACACGGCCAAGACCACTTGATTGGGCCTGCCATAATCAAAAATCTCATTCAATGCGGCCCGAATTGTTCTACCAGTGTAAAAAACATCATCTATCAGGATAATATTACGACCTTCAATCTGCGGCGGTAACTGGCTGGGTTTTACATTAGGATTAACGCCGATTTGCGAAAAATCGTCGCGATAAAAAGAAATATCCAGTAATCCCAAAGGCTCAATGATGTTAAGCCGTTGGTGCATTTGCTCGGCAATCCATACACCACCGGTGCGAATACCTATCATCAATGGATTGATTAGCTGTCTTTCAACAATGATGCGTTTTAACCCGTCTTCCAGTTTGTTCAGTAAATCGTGTATTTCTAGCACTTAATCATCCTTTTTTTTATAATCATTTAACCAAGACTGCAAAATAAGCTGAGCCGCAAGTTGATCCTGTACTTCCCAAAGTTTACCGGCATTAACATTGACGTCATCAAACAACATTTGTTTGGCTTCAAATGTCGATAACGTTTCATCCTGTTGATAAACCGGCAGTTGATAGCGGCCTTCCAATTGGCGACAAAACTTTAACATGCGCGGTGTCACCGGATTATCCGAACCATCAGCCTGCCTGGAAATACCCACTATTAAACCCGCAGGTCGCCATTCTTGTATTAGCTTGGTTATTATGTCCCAATCCGGACTTTGATTAATAGAGCGAATCGTTTGTAAAGGACTTGCTGAACCGGTAATGGTTTGACCGACAGCGGTGCCTATTTTTTTATAGCCAAAATCAAAGCACAAATAAGTATCTGCACTGGTTTTTGTAAGTAATGGATCTTGCATAGTTTAGTCGTGTGTTCAATGAAAGGTAGGCCAAAAGATACAAACGGTGTTCATTTTGTTAGCTATGTCCCGCCTGTATCGTTAATCGGTTAATATCTATGCCAATTTGTTCAGCGGCCGCCTGCCAACGCACATTGATCGGCGTATCAAATAAAACCTGTTGGCTACATTGGGTATTTAACCAGGCATTAGCCAACATCTCTTGTTCCAACTGACCTTCGCCCCAGCCGGCATAACCTAAAGCCACCAAATACTGTTCCGGCCCTTTACCGACAGCAATAGCCTCAATAACATCCCGAGATGTTGTTAACGAAATTGACTCCGAAACCGCCGTAGTAGCATCCCAACCGCCACCTCGCGTGTGTAATACAAAACCACGCTCCTGCTGCACCGGCCCACCCGCAAAAACAGGTGCTTCAGCCGCACAAAGTGAAGTCGAATGTATCTTCATTTGCGTAAAAATATCGCCCAGCTTCATGTCCGCCGATCGATTAATAATGATACCTAAAGCGCCTTCTTGATTATGTTGGCACAAATAGGTCACTGTATGAAAAAAATTAGGATCAGCCAGGCCAGGCATGGCGATAATAAATTGATTATTTAAGTAAGTAGCTTGATTCATGGTCCTTAGTATCGAAGGTTAGGGTGACTTAAGCAACTATTTATCGTGTGACCAAACCCGATTCATCCGAGAATTTCCAGACACGGGTAATTACCAATACATCAAGTTCTTTACGCAGCTCTAAAGGCAAGGGTGGAAAAGGCGCACTCATACGGACAATATTTTTAGCCGCTTCATCCAGTGCGGGGTTTCCGGAAGACTTGTTGATACGAATACTGTAAATACTCCCGTCAGCATTAATACCCACATCCATGGTTAAGATACCCGAAAAATTCTTCTTGGTGGCCACTTCCGGGTAATTAAGATTTCCGGTTCGCTCCACTTTACTTTCCCAATCTTTCATATATTGTGCGGCAACATATTTATGGGCGCTAACAGAATCCACAAATTTTATTTTGGTCTGCTCGGCACTAGGCTGGCTTTGCCTGATTTCAGCGCCCAACTGCGCCAGTTGTTGATGTAACGACTCGGCTGTTATTTGCGGATGTTTTTCAGGTTGGTTAACTTCGGCAGCTTTACTGGCGGCAACCACTTTCTTTTCTGCCTTTTCTTGGGTTATTATTTTTTGTGCTACCTTGGGCTTGCTCTCTTCAGGTGTACTCTTTTTAACCGGTTTTGGCTTTACTTCACTGGTTTCCTGACTGGCAGGCTTTTGTGCAGGTGATTCCAATTTCTTGACTGCTTCACCCGCACCGGACTGATTTTCCTGTGCTAAAAAATCCGCCTTTTCAGGTGCTTTTTTTGCCGGTGTGTTAACCAGTGTTATATCTATCGATCTATTGATTTTTTCAGGCAGAGGCGTTGTAAAGTTTATTCCCAGCACTAAGGCAAGGTGAACAATAACTGCAACCATTAAAGCCATCAACAATGGCTTATTGTTAATCACAGGGGGTGCAGAAGAAACATCCATCACCTTTTTTTCCATATTATTGAAGATGTTTTTCAATATGATCCATCAATAGACCGGTTATATTAAGCCCAAACTGCTGATCCAGCTCCTGTGCACAAGTAGGACTGGTGACATTAATTTCGGTTAACTTGTCGCCAATAACATCCAGCCCAACAAAAACCAGGCCTTTTTCTCGTAGCGTCGGACCCACCTGATTGGCAATCCACAAATCCTGTTCGGTTAATTTACGACCTTCTGCACGACCACCGGCAGCCAAATTACCCCGCGATTCACCTTGGGCAGGAATACGCGCCAGCGCATAAGGTACGGCTTCACCATTGATCATCAAAATACGCTTATCACCGTCTTTAATCTCGGGTATATACTTTTGAGCCATCACATAGCGACTATTATACTGGGTCATGGTTTCCAGAATCACACTAAGATTAGGATCATCCTTACGCAAATGAAAAATAGAAGTTCCGCCCATTCCGTCTAACGGTTTTAAAATAATTTCCCCTTGTTCATGCAGGAAGCTCCTTATTCTGGCAGGTTCACGGGCAACCAGGGTTTCTGCGCAACACTGCGGAAACCATGCCGTAAACAGTTTTTCATTGGCATCGCGCAACGATTGCGGTTTATTGACCACATAAACACCCATACTTTCGGCGCGTTCCAATAAATAAGTTGCATAAATATATTCCTGATCAAAAGGCGGATCTTTACGCATCATGATGACATCCAATTGATCCAGCGGAATATCTTGCTCGGCAATAAACCGGTGCCATTGCTTGGCATCACGCTGAACAGTCAGCGTTCTGGTTCTGGCGAATGCCCTGCCATTCCTTAGAAACAAGTCATTGAGTTCCATATAATGCAACTCCCACCCTCGGGCCTGAGCCTCAAGCAACATGGCAAAACTGGTGTCTTTTTTGATATTGATATGGTCGATGGAGTCCATGACCATGCCGAGTTTAATAGGCATTATTGTCCCGATTTAATTACTGAAGAGGAAGTATATTATACTTATTTTATAGATTGTTATTTACCTTGAAAAGATTTTTTGGTATAAAGACGGGCTAACTTTTAAATTTAGGCACATCAAGAGGTTAATTATGTCTAGAGTATGTCAAGTAACAGGTAAAAAACCCGTTACAGGTAACAACGTATCACACGCAAACAACAGAACCAAAAGACGTTTCCTTCCCAATCTGCAACATCACAGATTTTGGGTAGAAAGCGAAAATCGTTGGGTGCGCCTTAGAATTACCACAAAAGCAATGCGCATCATTGATAAAAACGGCATCGACGCTGTATTGGCTGATTTGCGTAAAAACGGCACAAAGGTTTAAGGAGACAATAAAATGCGCGATAAAATTAAACTGATTTCTACCGAAGGCACTGGCCACTTTTATACCACAACCAAAAACAAGCGCACCATGCCTGAAAAAATGGAGATCAAAAAATTTGATCCGTTTGTTCGCAGACATGTTATCTACAAAGAAGCTAAAATCAAATAATCATTTTGACTTTAAAAAACTTCTATCAAGGTGCTTTGGATAACCACAACTAGCTTTAGCTGTGGTTATCTGGCTTTGTTAGCGTTTTGCACATAATCCCCGCTTCATCCTAAATAACAGCTTTGGGCTACAAACCCCTATCTACACTACTTTAACTACCCCCCCCTTCTATCACACAGCTTTAACAATCTATTTCCTATCAAGAAATAATAATCCAGTAAAATACCTTATTGGTGCAAATAATTAATCTAATTGCCCTCAATTGAATCATTTACGTAGTTAAAAACTTACTGCCTCAAGTCGTCATCCTCCTTCTTAATATAACCATTCAACCGCTTAAGGCCTTACTCTTATTGACCTCCATGATTTTTTAGCAAAATATCACCATCACCTATCGACGTTGTGGCTCATAATTTGCTGATAGTTAAAGCAAGATGCATAAATGAGCTTAAATTACCCGCTCAATCAAAACCAACTCATTTAAGCCCTTAAGTATTTTTTAATGTTTGATACTCATAATTTTGCTCAAAGACGGAGTTTGGAAACAAATCTTCTGTCATCAAACTGACATTAACATTACTTAAAATTATTCTGTACATCTGCTTTAAAGTGAGGAAATAACTATGTTAAGCCTAACTACTTTACTTGACTTCAATTTTGAATGGCCAAAAATAGTGCCGGGCGAAATAATGGCATTAACCCTACTTATGGTTTTCGCCAGCCTCTGTGCTCTTGAATTTTACTCGCCCAACAAAAAACTGCCCGTAAAACAGGTGCGCCAATCTTATAAAACCAATATTAGCCTGTTTATGGTTAATAATATTGCCATGTCCTTAATATCAGCCTCATCGCTTTTGATAGTGATCGAACGTTATTCAGGGAATGGTTTGCTTAACGCCTTATCAAGTCCCGTCTGGAAAACCATCCTGTCGTTTGTGGCGCTTGACCTGTTAATGTATTTCTGGCACAAAGCCAGTCACCGCGTTGATTGCCTGTGGATGTTTCATAAGGTACACCATAACGATCCTTGTTTGAATATTTCCACCGCCTTTCGAATACATTTTCTGGAGCTGTTTATAACCCATATTCTAAAAGCGAGTTTAATTATTATTTTAGGCATAGAAGAAGCGGTGTTACTAACCAATGAAGCGATAATGACCCTGTTTATTATGTTTCATCACACCAACGTTTCTTTCATCGGTGAAAAATTATTAAGCTATCTGATTATCACGCCATCTTTGCACCGGACTCACCATTCAACCCAACGGTGTGAACATGACAGTAATTACGGCGCTGTTTTCTCCTTTTGGGATCGACTTTTCGGCACGCTGACAGAACGGGAACCTGCTGAAATAGGCATCAACGGTAGTTCACCGCTGGATCTGGTAAACCTGATAAAGTTCGGCCTTACCCTGCAAATGCCGCCGGTCGTTCAGCCCGTTAATTTTGATGCCATGATTGCGGAGGCCGCTTATTACAAAGCGGAAAAACGCGGATTTTCTCCCGGCAATGATCTTCGTGACTGGCTGGAAGCAAAAAAAGAAATCATCACCCAGCTTTACGGAGACAAACCGATTAAAAATAATGTAACCCGCAAGCCTCAAAATCATTATCTTAAATTTATGAATCTGGATATAAATCACCGGCGCATACAGAATTTTTAAGATGTGCTAAAGGCTAATTCACCACGAAGACACGAAGAACACGAAGAAAAAACTTTGTATCTTCGTGGATGAAGCGGGACGGGGTTACAAACCTCGGCACACAGAAAAAAAACACCAAGAAAAAACTTCGTGTTCTTCGTGTCTTCGTGGTGAAATGCTTTTAAAACCTTAGTAACTCACCCGAATACCAATTTCTGCACTGCGCCCCGGATCGGGTGCAAAATTACGCAAATACGAGGTTGAGTTGCGTATATTTTCATTGAGCATATTCTTGCCTTTGGCAAACAGCATCACTTGGGAGTCATGAAAGCTCGCCAACTGATATTGTGCGCCCAAATTTAGCAACAAATAACCCGGTGTGTTGGATTGATTGTCGCCGGCATAAGTCTGCGCTTCGCCTCGCGTCAACCTTACATCGCTTGACCAGTCACCTTTAGCGTAACTTAACTGCCAACCATAGCGCAGCGGCGGCATACGGGGAACATTGCCACCTTGATCAAACGAGCCACGGGTATAATCGCCAAATAAAGTCAAATCGATTGCGCCGTAACGGTTTTGCATCAACGGAAATACTGTCTTTGCCTCAAAACCCTTAAAAACGGCATTGGCCTGGGCACTTTGCAAGACCGGCAGGCAAGTGCCAGGCGCTCCCGTGCAACTTGGCTCAAATCCAGGCGCTGGTAAACCCTCGTTAAATACATAACGGGCTTGTTGCTGATAAATATAATCATTTACCCAATTATGGAAAAGATTCAACTCCGATGTCATCCAGTCGGTATTAAATTTATAGCCCAAATCCAGATTATAAGAAATTTCTTTACGCAGGTTTACGTCGCCTTTTTCATAACTCTGGGTCGCATCATGAACACCATTAGAAAACAATTCCTGTATTTGCGGTGCCCGTTGGGATTGGGTAACCGCCAGACTAAGTTGATGCTGCTTGGTAATATCCCACAATGCCGAAACCGACCCGCTTAACGGAATGTAGGAAACACTGCTATACGTTGTTTCCGGAGCAATACCTTGCCATTCACCACGCAGACCCAAATCATAAGTCACCTTGCCCAGTGAAAAAGACTCGACAGCAAACAAACCGTAAGAATCAATAGCCGATTTTGGCACGATGGTTTCTGTCCCCAGCGCTGAAAACTGACTATTGGCGGATTGAAAACCCAGCACACCTTTTACAATACCTAGCGGTTGATGCTCAAGTTCCAGACGGCTTTCGTAGGATTGATTAAGAAACGTCGTAGCAGGAACACCACCACTTATTTCAACGTGCTTGTAATCCGTATAACCCAATTTCATTCGCACTGCTTCAGCAAACGCGAACGGTTTATTAAGCTGCCCCTTAACATCGTATTTGGTTTGATCAAGCTGAATTCTAACCGGCGCACTGCCCGTGCCATTGGGAGGAATTCCATAGTTTTTCTCCAAACTATTAATCGCCGCCCCCACCAAACCGACATCACCTATCATCGAAGCGCCCGCTGAACCACCGCGTGACCGTGCATTTGAATTATTAAGAAGCCCGAATGGATTATCCAGTACAGCCGTGCCTTCAAGGGTAGGATCGGTGGCACGCGCCGCTGCCTCATCTATCGGTTGCCCGCCAAGATGGGTATTGCCTTGGTCACGATAAAAGCCGTCGACATGATAGGCGAACTTGTCTTTGCCACCCTCAAGTTTAAGCGCACTTGATGATTCGCTAGTTGCGGAATCATAGCGTTGCTCACCCGCACCGCCCAGCAACTTGTCGGGGACTTTTTCAGGAATACGGTTATCAATCACATTCACAACACCACCGATAGCACCGCTTCCATACAATAAGGTCGAGGCACCTCGCAACACTTCAACGCGTTCCGCTATAATCGGGTCGACGCCATTGGCATGATCGGGACTTAATGACGAGACATCATTATTGCCCAGACTATTTTGCATAACCCGCACCCTGGAACCTGATTGTCCACGAATGACCGGCGTACCTACGCCAGCGCCAAACGATTGACTGGTAATACCCAGCTCATTACTCAAGGTTTCGCCGAGGGTTTGCCCAATTTTTACCCGCAGGGCATCTCCGGATAATTCCGTAACCGGTCGGGCAAATTTTGAAGTGGATTGATTTATACCCGTACCGGTAACAAACACATCATCCAGTTGATAAATATCCTTATCATCCGCAAATGCAGCAGACCCCATCGCACCGGTCGATAAGAAAAAAATAACCCATTTTTTGTTCATAAAGTTGTTAAGTTGACTGCTATTAAATGCAAAAATACAGCTTGCTGGTTCGGTGACCAATCAAGTATTAATCATAACCATAAACGTATAGAATAATTAAAATACCTGATAAGGTATGTTATAACATAACATATTGCAACTTTTATTTACGGGATTCATGGTCGATGTCGGCTGACCGATGCCGGTCGGGGTTTGCAACCCCGACCGAAACGCTTGAAGGTTTCAATAGCTTTCAAAACGTGAGTAACGGGGTTGCAAACCCCGTCACGCTTCATTACCTCATCTATCAAGTATACGTCGTGACTATTACAAAAATATTAACCCACGCTATTATTAACGTTAACGCCCGGCAAGGTCTGGCACTTTGCACAAATGCCATGCACTTCAATGGCTTTACTGTGTACGATAAAACCCGCTTGTTTAATCTCTTGTGACACCGCCGCCATCACCTTTTTAGCGGAACGTTCCTCGACTTCCTGACAGTTTTTGCAGATCAGTAATAATTGTTCATGCTGAAGACCTGAACAGGAGCAGCCGACAAACGCATTAAGACTTTCTACCCGATGAATTAAACCTTGTTCCATCAAAAAATCCAGCGCACGATAAATAGTTGCGGGTTTTGCGGCCTGCTGCAACGGTTTAAGCCGATCCAAAAGCTCATAGGCTTTAACCGCTTTATGACTTTCCCAAATCAGTTCCAGTACTTTATGGCGGATGGGTGTTAATTGTACGCCGCGTTCTGCGCATAAATGCTCAGCGGTAACCAGTGCCTCACTAACGCATTGTGTATGGTTATGCGCTAAAGGCGACAGATTGGGATAGGTTTGAGTAGTCATAGCAAGCGTTATTTACCTAAAGTTAAAGCAAGTATTCAGTCCCCCTCTTTGAAAAAGAGGGGTTAGGGGAGATTTTTTAAATAAATCCCCCTCAGTCCCCATTTTTCAAAGGGGGAGGTGTGAATACTTACAAGTTAAACGTTATAATATAACGATTAAAAGCGTCATGCAATTGACCTACTGCCCTGCATACCACTCATGATATTAACGGCAATGCCGTTCAGCCACCGTTAAGGCTATAAACAGTTTAATATCTGCAACTTAAAAAAGGCACTTTTTTGTAAACAGATGCCTTTCTTGTGTTAGCATTACAATTACCTTGAACTTTTCGGGTAAATACACCCTAAATAACATTTTAAAACAAGAGGACATAACTTATGAAAAATAAAGCAATCATAGCGGCAGGTTTAGTTACTTTGGTATTATTGGCAGGCTGTAACAAAGCAGAAGAACCCGCAGCAACATCCGCTGCGCCAGAATCTGCTCCAAGCGCAACCGCTGCACCCGCGACAGCAACACCTGCTGAAGCGCCCGCTCCTGCTGAAGCCCCTGCTGCAAAGTAATATAAGTTCTGCCCACCCCGATTAGGGGCAGTGTCTTACAAGCTCTGGTTTTCTCTGCAATGGAGAGCCAGAGCTTACTCTCTGACAAAAATCCAAAAAATCACTAACTCGCAAAAAATATCCCCAATCATTTCTACGCTTGGCCGTCATTGGCCGATAGTCAACGCATTAAAAATAATGCGTACCCAAGCTTTAGCCTCACTGCCGTTAAGTTAAGTATCCTAAAAGACAAACCAGTTGGAGTAAAACCGCTTTAGCTGTTTTAAAAGCAACAGCTAAAGTGGTTGCACTCCGTTTTTAAACAACTTTCGCTTAACTGTGTGCAATAAGGTCTGCCGCTGCCGCTAAGGTTATACTCAGCGCGGTTAGAAAATATCCAGGTTATTGAGTAACGGTTTCCAAGTCAAAAACCACCTTAAAAGACGGTTGTTGCTAAAAAACAAATCATATTGACGGCGGGTTGTTCTTAAAAAACCACAAGAAGCCTGATTGTGCCGTTGTTTTTTGGAAAATTAACAGGCCAAGCCCTTTATTTGTTGCTTTGTAACAAAAATATAACAGCGCTGTCATAAAACTGTCATATTTCTCGCTTATCCTTGCCTCTGTATTTTTTTAATTACCGGGAACAACACATGAAATTCTCTAAACTAACTTTGGCGATTGCAGCCACATTAAGTGTCAGCGCATCTTTTAGCGCTGTGGCCATGGACCTTTATGTCGATACCAAAACCAAGCAAATTTTTGCAGAACCAGGCCGTGGCCGTGAACTCATGGGTTCTTTCCAAAAAGTAGATGATGCTCCGGCAAAAACAGTGGCACCCGCAGCGCCTGCTGCTGAAATATCCGCCATGAAACAGGATTTGGAGCTAAAAACCAACGAAATCAAGGCGCTTCAAGAACATGCTGCAGAAGCGACAAAACCTGACTCTGTTCACGTTAAACTAGACGATGGCATCCATTTTGCCACCAAAGACGGTAATTTTACCGCCGGCATTAACGGTCGTATGCAAGTGGATTCACAGTCCAATATTAATCAGCAACTGCAATCTTCTTTTTTCAATAATACCGGAATCTCGAATCAATTAAACGATGGCGCAACGCTTCGACGTGCCCGTTTAGGTGTTGAAGGGACTTTTTTCAAAAACTACGGTTACAAACTTGAGTATGATTTCACACGGGGTGCGAATACTGCTGGAGGCATTACGGATGCTTACATTAGCTATGCGTTTTCCAAGCCGTTTAACGTCAGGTTTGGTGCCTTTAAAGAGCCGTTCAGCATGGAAGAGGCGACCAGTAACCGTTACACTACCTTCATTGAACGTAACATGGCGACCAACGCCTTCGTCGATAACCTCAATACCTATAAAGTGGGAGCAGGCGCTTTCTACGCTCAGGATCGCTGGCAAGCGGCCACTTCTTTTCAAACCGAAGGTATTGGTCAGTACAGCAACGCGTATGGCACAAGCACAACTCAAAGCAACTTCAATGCCCCCAGTCGTAGCGGCGGATCAGGTGATACCAGCTGGGAAGTCAACGCCCGTGTAACCGGCCTGCCATGGATGGAAAGCAAAACCAAGTTCCTGCATGTGGGCACTTCGGGTTCGTACATAAACATCAACAACAATTATAATGGTAATAATTCGTTCAATAATGGCGGCCTAATTTTTGCCAGCACCGTTAACAGCAACGTCGATCGAACTGCCATATTAAATACAGGCAATTTGACTTCAGGTAATAAGGGAGCAGCCACTTCATTACAAGCCAATCATGTGTTCCGTTTTGGTGCAGAATCAGCACTGGTTTATGGGCCGTTTTCGGCTCAAGCGGAATATATCCAGGCGGATGTTAGCGGCAACGGTTATAATTCCAATAATAATCTGAGCGGTTATTACGGCTATATGACTTACTTTTTAACCGGTGAATCCCGCAATTATAAGTCTAAAACCGGCGCTTGGGATCGGATAAAACCGAATCGCAACTTTGATATGAAAGGCGGATGGGGTGCATGGGAACTTGCCGCAGGTTATGATGCAATTGATCTAAACAGCAAAGCGATTCAAGGCGGTAAAGCATCCACGGTTAAGTTTGGCCTCAACTGGTACCCCATTTCACATGTTCGTGTCATGACTGACTATGTTCACATTTTGGATATTAATACACAAAATGCTCAGTCTCCTTCTGTAAATGGCAATTCTGGAACAGTGAATACGGTTGCCCAAGGCTGGAATAACGGCCAATTGGACATGATTGAATCACGTATTCAATTGGATTGGTAACACGCTGATAAGTATCGCTAACCCCCAGCGCTTTTTATCGTTACTTAGGTTCCTCATTAAACCAGGCACCGATAACCAGCGCTTTCGATAGCCCTTTCAAGCCGCACCGGATTTTCCGGTGCGGCTTTTTTTGTGCTTGTTGACACGACTATCAACCCAACCCAATGGTGCCCTGTAGGCTGGAATAAGACTTTTCGAGCGCCTGTTACGTTGATAGCCCCGTTATTTACCTCATAAACATCAAGTTAAAACATTTCACCACGAAGACATGAAGATTTTGCTTTGGTTTTTCTTCGTGAACTTCGTGGCCTGTAATATCTTTAAGTTGATGTGTAGGGAGGATAGCCCTGTTATTTATCCGTGCCTGTCAGTCAAATCTGTATCATCTGCGATCTATTTTTTAACGACTGATTAATGACCCACTTGATATACAATAGACCCCTGAAAGCCTTATGCGCTTTTCGTAAAAAAGCCTGGAAACGATTGTAAGCTGTAAAGAATGCCTTAAGCCACCGGCTGAAAGGTAAATGACTACGCATTTTATGAGGAAAAACCATGTTCAAACTAGATACCACTACCCTTGAAATAAATCAGATGCAGCAGCAAATGCAGCATTACTTCCAAACGCATTGGAAATTATTTCTGGCCGAGGGGATTTTCCTCATTATATTGGGGACTATTGCCATTGTAGTGCCTCACTTTTTTACCGTAGCCATCGTCGTTTCGTTAGGCTGGCTTCTTTTATTTGGCGGCACCTTTCTTATTGTTCGCGCACTTTTCTTTTTCCAGATGCCTGGTTTTGGCTTATGGCTATTCATGGGTGTTTTGCAGTTTCTTATCGGTTTTTTGTTTCTGTCCCAACCCCTTGAAGGCATATTAACCTTAACACTGCTAATGACCTTGTTTTTTGCTCTGGAAGGCGTCGCTAAAATTTCCTTCGCCCTCATGATGCGGCCTTTGGCGCATTGGGGCTATATCCTTTTTAGCGGCTTGACGGCTTTATTTTTGGCCTTGGTCATTTGGATGGGTTGGCCCGGATCAGCGGAATGGTTATTAGGCCTGATTTTTGGCATTAATATGCTGTTTGGCGGCTGGTCACTGGTTAATATAAGCCTGCGCTATAAAGACAGTCATTAAACGTAAGGACTCAGCCGTTAAAGCCGAGCCGGTCAGGGTTTGCAACCCCGACTGAAACGTTTAAAAGTTTCAATAGCCTTCAAAACGTGAGTGACGGGGTTGCAAACCCCGTCACGCTTCCGCGTCATCCCGGCATGGATTCACGCCAGGCTATCGTGCCTGTCGCCCTGCGGGTAAATGCAAATCTGTTCCAGACAGATTTGTGCCCAGATCCAGTTGCCATGGAGGGCATTCGTAACGCATCCATTGCCGATGCCGGTCGGGGTTTGTAACCCCGACCGAAACGTTTAAAGGCTTCGATAGCCTTCAAAACCTGAGTGACGGGGTTGCAAACCCCATCATGCTTCCGCAATTACGGTAGGGTGGTGACTACGCCGAGTTGGGGCGCAGCGCTCCCGGAAATCACCGTCAAGATTATTTTTTACACGTTACCTAAACAAGCAGACCATTTTCTCAAGGAAAAAACTAATGGAGCATCTTAAAAACTTGTCCTTTACCCGAAAGTTATCCGTCATTTTGGCGCTTGCCGGGGTTATATTAATCATCGGTCATGAGCTGGAGCTTTATCTTCCTGATCTGGAATTATGGATTGAGAAACTGGGTGCTTTTGCACCGCTGGGTTTTATCGTATTATTTGTTGTTTTAACGCCGATTTTTGTATCCGTGGATACGCTTTGTTTTGCTGCGGGTTTATTGTTTTCAATGGGCGTTGCAGAATTTTATATGGTCATTGCAACCTATCTGGCCGCCGCACTTATTTTTTTTCTCGGGCGCTATTTAATGCGTGAGCGAGTTGTCGCTTTTATCTCCCAACATCAGCATTTAGCCGAACTGGATACGGCCATTAATAGCCAGCCACTTAAGCTGATGTTTTTACTGCGGCTGACGCCTCTGCCGTTTGCCATGCTAAGCTATGCGCTATCTGTCACACAAGTCCGGTTTTGGCCTTATCTGGCCGCCACCAGTGGTATTTTAATTTATAACACCAGCCTGGTTTACATGGGTTATACCACCAAGCATCTGGCGGGTTTAGTCAGTGGCTCAGCAAAACAAAGCGGAGTTTCTTATCCGTTATTGGTATTAGGGGCCTTGATGTCTGTGCTGGTATTATTCTACGTAACCAAAATAGCCAGTGAAACTATCCACCGACTCAGTTCAGAATCATCGGAGCCCTCATGTTAATGGAGTTTTATACCGGCATCCCGCCTCTGCTAATGCAATTTATCATGACGGTGGCCTTTTCTTTTGTGGTCGGTCTTGAGTTTCGCAGTTACCATCAGTCCAATGACTACAAATTGCATTTTGGCAGTACACGTACTTTTGTGCTGATTGGTATGATGGGTTTTATCCTGTTTACCCTGGATCCCGGTCGACTGTTGTTTGGTGTAGGCTTGATGTTACTGGGACTGTTGTTGCTGGTTTTTTACTGGCGACTCTCTGCAAAAAGCCAATTTTCGCTATTTAGTACCGTCTATTTACTGTTAATCTATTTAATAGGCCCTATCGCCAGCCTGTTTCCCAGTTGGTTTCTGGTGCTTTTTATTGTCGTACTGATCTTGGTGTTAAGTGAAAAAACCGTCATCCATCATTTTTCAGATCAGTTGGCTAATGAAGAAATAGCTACTTTAGCCAAATTTTTAATTATTTCCGGCGTTATCCTGCCCTTGTTACCCGACCAACCGATTGCACCGATGTTGCCGGTCACTTACTACCGGGTATGGCTTGCCGTTATTATTGTCTCCGGTTTTTCTTATCTGAGTTACCTGGTTAACACTTATTTTTTTAAAAGCCGCAGCCTGTTCATTACCGGATTATTGGGCGGACTTTATTCCAGCACAGCGGCAACAGTTGTTATCGGACGCCGCGCTCATGGACTGGATAGCACGTCAGGACGCAAGGTATCATCCGCGCTGATTATGGCGACCACCATGATGTACATTCGCTTACTGGCGATTATTTTTATGTTTGACCATAGCGTAGCTTTGCAACTATTGAAGCCTTTTGTCGTGCTTATTTTTATCTCCTTATTAACGATCATTGCTTTGTTAACCGTTAAAAACCATGAACCTGATTTACACGATGTCACCGAAGTAAAGCACCCGCTGGAATTATCAACAGCCATTGCCTTTGCTTTATTATTTATGCTGTTTGCATTTGTGACTAACTTTGTAACCACTGAATATGGCGGGCATGGTCTTAAAACGCTGGCTATTGTGGTAGGTTTTACTGATATTGATCCGTTTATCTTGTCATTACTTAGCGGCAAATTTACCGTATCCGATTCGGCTGTTGTCTCCGCCATTATATTGGCTAGCGGCAGTAATAATTTGCTAAAAGCGGCTTATGCCATTGCCTTGGCAAGAAACCGTTCCGTTTTATTTGCTGCTGCGTGGTTAATCTTTTTGTTTGTAATCTCGATTGGGTATGCTTATAAATATGCTTGGTGACTTTTTTAATCTATTTTCGCGGGACAAGCTTGTGCGTTATCAGCCCAAAACGCTCTCGGTGCTAAGGTGCAGGCACATCTTGTCTTCTGCTGGTTAAAAGTGAAGACAAGAAAGTGCCATTAATGACTGACTTCGGGTTATTAATATTTGACGCTTAAGCCTACATAAACAGAACGCCCCATACCCGCCAAGTTTCTTCCCCACGGCACTGTAGTGCCTGGAGCGCCTGTTGGATTCATGCCGAACTGGTCACCCAGATAAGAGCCTCCCAAGGGATTGTAATACTGTTTGTCCAAGACATTATCCAAACCAACATCCAGTCGAACCTTTGTCCACTCATAGCCGGTTCTGGCGTTCAGTAGAATGTAGGAAGGCGTTTGGGTTTCGTTTCTGATGGCTTGTACGTCGCTTTTACTATCAACAAACTGCATCTCGAATGCGCTTTGCCAACCACTGCGTTTATGATCCAGACTGAGTTTGGCATTAAACGGCATCATATGATAAAGATTACCGCCATCCATACGTTCGCCACGCACATAACTCATTATGCTGTGGGTAGAAAAATCGCCGAGGGTTTTATCGCTATACAACTTGGCTGTTCCGGACACATCGACACCCCACAAACGCGCATCGTGGTTGGCGTATTGTAAATAAACATATTTATTGGTCGCTGTTTGATTGGCAGCAGTACAAGCCGCCGTATCATCAATAAATTGCTTTGAGCAGCGGTCAGCGTCAATAAAATTTTCAACGTAGGTGAAGTAAGGCGTGGCTTTAACTTGCCAGAGATCCTTATTAAGGTCATCAAAAGCGGCGGTAAAACTAACGGTATGAGCCGTTTCCGGTTTCAGATTCATGTTGCCTACATACCCGTTACCATCACCAAACCAGCCATTCATCCCCATGTCCATCGGTCGCCTGCCCCATAAGTAACGCTCATAAAGATTAGGTGCGCGATTTTTACGGGCATAGCCAAACTCATATTGACTCATGTCGTTAGGCGTAAATTGCAGCATGGCGGTTACATCAAAAGTATCGGTATTGCGCTCATGATTCTGGGCATTAAAGGCATTCGCCGCATCCCTACTTAAACGGTCACCTGCGACATCTCGGCTAGCATCGACAACACCTGCGTTATTCAGTAACAAGGGATTGTAAGGTTGTACATTGCCGGTATTGGTGTTGGTATGGTCATAACGCAAGCCCAGCATGGTTTTCCATTGGGGCGTCCAATTGGACTCCCATTCAGCAAAGGTGCCGATACGGTCACGCGCACCGTTATTGATGTTGGTAAATGTTTCGGGCGCCATCATAAAGCGGGGGATCGCACCTGGGACGTTAGGTACGGATGACCACCAATCATTAATGGTATTGCCGATATATTCATTACCTACCCGCAAAGTGTCTTGGGTGGATAACGGAATTTCCGCCTGAATTTTATAGCCTAAGTTTCTGCCTCTGGTGTCCATCGGCATGAGATTATTGGGAGGAGCAAAAGCAAATGCCTGCTTATCCTGACCGATATTCATACTATGCTGAGTGCTTTCATAAAAAAATCGGCTTTCCAGATTACCCCAATCAAAAGTACCTTTGTGCATGATGTTGCCAAAGATAGTGTCATTATTGGTCAAATCCATACGTGCGTTGGGAAAGTTTTCAAACGGGACATGTTGCTGCCCGCCCCTAATAACAACCAAATGATTATCATGCTTAAAAGACAACGCGGCCGCGTGATTTTGATTTTCATAAGAACTGGATTTTACGATATCGCCATTACCATCCTTGTAATTCATGCTTTCGGTATGTGAACCCGTATAATCCAAGCGTAAATTTTTGTTGGCGATGCCGGCGGCAATACTGCCACCAAAAGCGTCACGATTACTCCGATAAAACCCTGAAACACTACCATCAATCAGAATATCCTTACCGGGTTCAGCAAAAACAGGATCGGCTGATTGTACTGAAATAGTACCACCGATACTGTCTCCGCCCATACTAACCGGCGAAATACCTGACAGGATGATAATTTTACCGATATTGCTGCGATCAATATAAGACAAAGGAGGATTCATGTGGTTGGCGCATGCCGAAGTAATCGTCATGCCATTCACATCAATCTTGACGCGATCATCATTTAAACCATGAATAACAGGCAGACTGGACACGCCACCACCGCTGTAGAGACTAACTCCAGGAGTGTCTTCAAGCAATTTTGCCGTGTCGCTGATAGCGGACTGCTTACTTACGATTGCCTCAGCGCCTATCACCGTTGTATTTAGAGAATTGGCCATTGGCTTTTTCTGGATTATCACCATAGGTTCCAATTTGATAGCGGAATCGCCTTGTTGGTTATCGTCACTAGCAGCCAATGCAGCGTGCGCAAAGCATAAAGGCAGTAAAACCATCACTTTACGATTGCATAAATATTTGCTGACAGCACCCGCTATTTGCATTTTTTGAAAGGGGGCTTGAACTTTCTGAATGGGGTTATTCATTTTTGCCTATTTTAAAATTAAAAAATTCCTCTGGAAAATTCCAGCTATGAATAGATTAAGCAAAAACCAAGCCAAATGTTAAGTCATTAATATATTAGAAATTTATAATTTACTTTTAATAAAACGGAGTCATATCACACAATTTATTAATTAAACTATGTTATATGACACAGTTTTTCACGTTTTTAACAGGAGATCAAGCTTCGAACAGCGCGAGAAATAAAAAAAGGGGGTTGTAAGTACAGAAAAAGCGTCATCAGATGAGTCGCCACTAAAAAGAGGCTCAATCCCTTCTACGTTTATGAAAACATCTTGAGTAGACTAAGCAATGCTCATGAAATAACTTAGGCATCTTGCGCCCTCTCCCTCTGGGAGCATAGGTATCTACACAAATAAAATCGACTTCATTCCGGTAGGAAATGAGCGAAGCGAGGGTTGGCCGGATCCAGGCTACATGGATGTAAAAAACACGACTAAATGTGTATTTATGACGACCAAAAGGCATGTAAATATCAAGGATTGCCATCCATGGCATCTGGATCCCGTCATTCCCTGCCGGGATGACGACTTGTGTAGATACCCATGCTCCGAGAAAGGGGTGGAGTGAGGAGATATAAAGGGTCAAGTTATTTCATGCACGCTCCTAAGCGCACTTTAGCCGGGTGTTTTATCGTATTTGATGTACTTAAAGCGTGGATCATCCGGCGTGCCTTCTAATGCGCCTCCTTCTTTACCCGGTTGCCACATAATGACAGCTTCAATCTTGTTTGCCAGTTCAAAATCCTTGTTGGTAATACCTTTTGCTGCATGATTCGTTAACTTAACGATGACAAAGGCATAAGAAACGGCAAGATCCGGATGATGAAAAGCGGCTTCTGCCAAATGACCCACCGTATTGACCACCATCAGGGTACTTTTCCAGCCACTGGTTTTGTATTTACGTCGAATCCAGCCATTTTCCAGATACCAGAGAGGCAACTCTTCTTTTAGTCGGGCTTCAACCTCTTCATCGGCATAGGTTTCTTCTTGTTTACGCTCTCTCCATCCCATAATAAGCCTCTTTTTATTTGATTACTGTTTGTTGTGTCAGGTGATTTTATCATCACATTCTGTAATTTATTTAATGCGGGCGCTTTTAAAATTATTCGTAAAGACAATCACTTAAATCGGATATTTTAAAAAAATTTGGCTTTAGAATGCCCTCAGTATTTTCGCCACTAAATACTTCACTCTTACCCCGCTTGGAGATTTTACTGTCATGAACCATTTGAAACGCTTTATCGAAATCTGCGTTAATAAAACCACTCGATAAATAAACACATAAACAATAAACGTCTGAATAATGTTCAGGACTGCCAGAAGTACATTTATTAATTTTATCGGAAAAAAGCCGCATGATGGAAATCACAAAACCATCATGCTGCCATGATACCGGCTGCTCAAAAACATCAGCCCCTTGCAGGGCAACCGCACCCAAAGCACTGTATGAAAGATTTATCATACTGGCTAAAATATTAACCATATCGCCTGATTTAATGGCTCTGAATAACTCGCCGCCAGCCTCCATCAGCAAGGCTTGTCGCATAATAATAGCCATTTCGGATAACCGGACATTCGCCCCGCTTTCTGGCTGAGGAACTGAAAATGCATCGTGAAATTCTCTAACCAATCTCAAATGTTTATTCATAGCACTTACCTCTTATTGAACCCTACGGTAACTTGCAAAAAATATCTCTGTGACAGTTTTTTGTTGCGTATTATCTTATAATGTCCGGTAGAAAAAACACAAGCTCAGCCATTAAATCAGAAAACAAAAATAATAATATGCGTACGACTACCTAGAACTTCGTAAATGTTATGTAATCTGTTACCCTTGCTGTTTTTACTCGCTTTCAATAACTTGCTTGGGTTTGAGAGACAACGTTAAAACAAATACTGTCATCGCTTTCAAAAACAGGGCCATTCAGATTATTATGTTATTCATTTTTGCCACAGTGTGGCTTCCAAAGATTTATGATGCCTTATGAAAACCAGTCAATTATTCCTATTTTTAGCCACATGCTCAGCCTTAACGAGCTGCGGACAACTCGGCCCTCTTTATCTTCCGGGCTCAGCTCCACCTATTTATGTGCCATCTGAGCCCGCACCTGAACCAAAATCTGAACCTAAACCCGCAAACAACAAGTAAATCATGGATTATTTTAATTACCGAAACAATGAGCTTTATGCCGAAGCCGTTGCTGTGCAAGACATTGTCGCTACCTACGGCAGTCCTTGTTACATTTATTCCAGAGCGACCTTGGAAAGGCACTGGAAAGCGTTTGATCTTGCCTTTGGCGATCAGGCTCATTTAATTTGCTATGCCGTAAAAGCAAACTCCAATATTGCCTTGCTTAATCTGCTGGCCCGTTTAGGCTCAGGTTTTGATATTGTCTCGCTAGGTGAGCTTGAACGCGTTCTGGCGGCCGGTGGCGATGCTAAAAAAATCGTTTTTTCGGGGGTTGGTAAACGTGAAGATGAAATTTTGGCCGCACTAAAAATCGGCATACGCTGTTTTAATATTGAAGTGAGTGACGAGCTGGATCGAATTAACCGCTTGGCAGAACAATTAGGGGTTATTGCACCGGTTTCTTTTCGGGTTAATCCTGATGTTGATGCCAACACGCATCCGT
This sequence comes from Methylococcaceae bacterium, assembly GCA_037129595.1. Taxonomy (GTDB): domain Bacteria; phylum Pseudomonadota; class Gammaproteobacteria; order Methylococcales; family Methylomonadaceae; genus Methylobacter_C. The sequence continues at coordinate 62,595 of JBAXUR010000002.1, forward strand.
ATATTTCTACCGGGTTAAAAGAAAACAAATTTGGCATAGACATTGAACAGGCCTTAACTGAATATCGTCGTGCGGCCACTCTGCCACACATCAATGTCATCGGTATAGACTGTCATATTGGCTCACAACTGACTGAAACACGGCCTTTTTTGGATGCATTGGATAAAATTCTTGAGCTGGTTTCCGTTCTGAAAGCGGATGGCATTCATCTGCATCATCTGGATTTAGGTGGCGGACTGGGCATTCGTTATAACGAAGAAGAACCACCCGAACCCGCTGACTATATAGCGGCGGTTTTAAAGCGCCTTGGCAAGACCGATTTTGAAATTTTGTTGGAACCCGGTCGTGCCATCGTGGGCAATGCGGGCATTCTGGTGACGCAGGTTGAATATCTTAAACCTACCGCCCATAAAAACTTTGCCATCGTCGATGCGGCCATGAATGATTTGGTGCGTCCATCGTTGTATAGCGCTTGGCAGGAAATCATTCCTGTCAATCAACAAAGCAACGCCCCCGAACAGGTCTGGGATATTGTCGGCCCCGTCTGTGAAACCGGTGATTTCTTGGGTAAAGACCGTGCGCTTAAGTTATCTCAAGGTGATTTATTAGCGATACGTTCATCGGGTGCTTATGGATTTTCGATGAGCTCAAATTACAACTCCAGACCGCGTGTCGCGGAAGTCATGGTTGATGGTGATCAGGTTTATTTAGTCAGGGAACGGGAAAGTATTGCGCAGCTTTTGGCGGGTGAGCACTTATTACCCTGATTACGCTAACCCGACCCATACGGGCGCATCAGCTACTTGGGGAGCGACTAAAAGATTGGGTTGCTCAGTTACTTAAAGCCCTCTCCAGCGGGAGAGGGTTGGGAGAGGGGAAATTAAAGTGGAGAAAATTCTTATTTAATCCCCCTCATCCCAACCTTCTCCCGCTGGAGAAGGAGCAAAGTTACTTGTGTCCCCCCAAGTAGCGGATGCGCCCGACCCATACCTTACGCAACATGAAAGACAACACATGATTAACTTTACTAAAATGCACGGCCTGGGCAATGATTTTGTGGTCATTGACGCGATTAATCAGTCCATAAGTTTAACGCCGGAACAAATCCGGTTGTTGTCTAATCGCCATTTTGGCATTGGTTTTGACCAGTTATTGCTGGTCGAGAAACCAGTCAGTGATAATGCAGATTTTAAATACCGGATTTTTAATGCAGATGGCAGCGAAGTTGCACAATGCGGAAATGGCGCACGTTGCTTTGCCCGTTTTGTGCGTGATAAAAAACTGTCTGACAAAAACGAAATACGCGTCGATACCAACTCAGGTCAATTGTTGCTGCGTTTTGATGAGTGTGATCTGATAACCGTTAATATGGGGATACCCAAGCATAATCCCGTCGACATTCCTTTGATGGCAGAGCAGGAAGCGCTTGTTTATACCCTTGTCGTTAACGCAAAGGAGACATGTTTTGGTGCCGTTTCCATGGGTAATCCACATGCGGTTATTCAAGTTATTGATGTTAAATCCGCTTTGGTAGCTGACGTGGGTCAGATTTTGGAAAGTCATGCTATTTTTCCTGAACGCGCCAATATCGGCTTTATGCAAGTCATCGACCGACAGCACATTAAGCTCCGTGTTTATGAGCGCGGTGCTGCTGAAACCCTGGCTTGCGGAAGCGGCGCGTGTGCTGCCGTGGTGATTGGTATCGAGCAAAATCGGCTGGATCATGAGGTCAGTGTTGAGCTACCCGGTGGCGAATTAACAATAAGCTGGGCAGGTCGTGGCGAGCCGGTGTTTATGACAGGCCCTGCCCTTTCTGTTTTTGATGGGGCAATCACGTTATGAGCAATCAAAAGCCGAATCCCAGCGTTTCTCAAGTTGAAGACTATCTACAGCACCATCCCGATTTCTTCCATGAACATTTAAACCTGCTGGAACTTATGAGTATTCCTCATCCCAGCGGCGCAGCCATATCCCTGATTTCAAAACAGCTTGAACTTTTTAGAAGCAAACATTATGAAATGGAAAGCCAGCTCAATGAGCTGATAGAAATTGCCCGTGACAACGATACTTCTTTTATTCGTATGCACAAACTGACACTGGCCTTGCTTGAAGCCGCTACCTTGGAACAAGTACTGGCCAATCTTAATGTCGTTCTGGCTGATTATTTTTTAACTGATTTTGTCGCTGTGCGTATTATTAAAAAGTGCCCTGAATCCACTATTGCCAATTTGTTTATTGAACCCGGCAGCGAAGATCTACAACCTTTTCTTAAAGTACTTGCCAGTAATCAGCCTAAATGTGGGCGACCGACTTTGGTACAAGCCAAAGCACTCTTCGGTGACTCGGCAATAGCCGTAAAGTCTTGCGCCATTATCCCCATGAATTTCACCGAACTTGACGGTATTCTGGCAATAGGTAGCCGCGAAGAAGATCGCTTTCATCACAGCATGGGCAATCTGTTTTTGACTCAAATGAGTGAAATTATCGGCACACGCTTGATTTCTTTGTTACGGTAAACACACCATGCATGCTGATGCAGGGCAATTGCTGACTGACTTTTTTGAGCAACTGACGATTGAGAAACGTGCCTCTGAACATACTGTTAAAAGTTATCAACGGGACCTTAATCACTTAACCCGCTATTGCACAGACAAATCCATTGTCAACTGGGCTGATCTAACACAAAGTGATATCCGCACACATATTGCCGGCCGTCATCGGCAAGGTCTTGGCAGTACCAGTTTGCAACGGGAACTATCAGCCATTCGCAGCTTTTATAACTTTCTGCTAAAAAAACGTCTGGCTGACAGCAATCCTGCGCAGTATATTAAAGCGCCCAAGCAAGCCAGAAAATTGCCTAAAACGCTAGATGTAGACCAGGTCAGTGGCTTGCTGGAGGCTGGTACAAATTCAATCCTGGAAATTCGTGACGTCGCCATATTTGAATTATTCTATTCTTCAGGATTACGCCTTGGCGAGCTGACAGCACTTAATTTAAACGATATTGATCTGGCTGATAATTCGTTGATGGTACGCTCAGGTAAAGGCGGTAAATCAAGGCTATTACCTATCGGAAGTAAAGCGGTTACGGCGATTAACAACTGGCTGGAACAGCGTTTAAAAAACGTTGTTCCAGAGGAACCTGCTTTATTTATATCAACACGGGGAACACGACTCGGCAAACGTAGCATTGAGTTAAGACTGGAACAGTGGTGCAAAAAAAAAGGCATTCCTGAACACATCCATCCACACATGCTAAGACATTCTTTTGCCAGCCATTTACTTGAATCCAGTCAGGATTTGAGGGCCGTTCAGGAGCTGCTTGGACACAGTAATATTAGTACGACACAGATATATACCCATCTTGACTTTCAACATCTGGCGGCTGTTTATGATAAGGCACATCCACGAGCCAAAAAAAAATCCGAATAGTGACAGGCTTCCCAAGCAAAAAAGTTAAAAACCTGCTAACATGCCAGAAATTTTTTATAAAAAAGCAATCTGTTTTATTAAAAAACACACCCTCTTTACAGGATACTGGAAATGGCAGCAAGCGATACACTGGGCGATATAAAATCTAAAGGAATACTCTGGGGCTTTGGCATTCTTATCCTCGCAACCTCAGTCATACTGATCATCCTGGGCGCGTGGTGGGGAAGTGAACCCGATCAGTTCAATATACAAGATGAGGCGCTCAAGCGGGCAAAAGAAACCAACACCTCGGAAATGCCCGTTGGTTACACCTACACCAACACACTGGCTCATATTGCTGAAGTTTTGCTACATAAAAGTGGCGGTTACATCACTAACGATGTGGCACCTCCCGGCGTACTTCTTGATAATATTTCCAACTGGGAATATGGCGCTTTGGTTATGTTGCGTGACGCCACCACTGCGCTAAGAAATCACTTTGCCAGGGATCAGTCGCAATCGGCTGAAGATCCTGATTTGGCGATAGCAGAGCCTTATTTTTATTACGAGCACAATTCGTGGGCGTTGCCATCAACGGAAGCTGAATACCAAAAAGGTATTGATTCCTTGCATAAGTATATGTCGCGCCTGCAAAAATACGGTGGCCCGGTAAAAAAAGCGCAATTTTATTCCAGGGCTGACAATCTCTGGCAGTACACCGAGGTTGTGATAAAGCGTTTGGGCGGTTTATCTACCCGCTTAAGCGCAAACAGTGCCGGTGGTAATTATGGTCCGGGACTAACCGATCTTGAGAAACAGGCAGCCGATGAAAAAGGTACGCCCACATCCAAAGTATCATGGCTGGAGATTGATGATGTCTTCTACGAAGCGCGTGGTGCAAGCTGGGCTTTATTACATATTCTAAGAGCCATAAAACATGACTTTGCTGACATTCTTCTGGATAAGCGGGCAATGCGTACTGTTGACATCATGATTAAGGCCATGGAAAATGCCCTGACACCGGTTTTAAGCCCAATGATTTTAAACGGTAGCGGCTACGGTCTTTTTGCCAACTACTCTCTGTCAATGGCAAATTATATAGCAAGGGCAAATGCCGCAGCTCTTGATTTGCGTGACATTATGAACCGAGGTTAATTAATACTATGGATGAACAAATCAACTATAACCTGAAACAACTCAGTACCTGGAAACGAATTTTCTTTATGCTGGTTTTTGCAGCTATCGGCTCATTGGTCAGATTGATACTGTGGGCCGTTATTATATTGCAGGTTGGCTCTACCCTGTTGACCGGAAAAGCCAACCAGAATATTCTGAGTTTTGGCCGGAGCCTGTCAGTCTACACTTACCATATATTACTGTTTCTGACTTTCAACACTGAAACCCTGCCTTTTCCTTTTTCTGCCTGGAATCTGACTGCAGATCTTCATCTACCTGAAAAACAAGACTAATGGTTAAAGACACAAGGTGAAAGGCAACTGTTTTGCCATTTTCGCCTTGTGTCTTGCACCTTTAACCGTTTTCTAAATCGTCATCATCTTCAAACCCGGCGTCATCATCAATATCAACGCCCTCTTCAAAGCCTGCATTATCTTCAAAATCGGCCTCATCTTCAATATCTATGCCTTCTTCAAAGTCAGCTTCATCGCCAAAATCTGGCTCGCCTTCAACCTTGAATACGTTTTTAAGGTATCGATATAACAAACGGGACGATTTGGGCGGCGTACCGGCTTCAGTTTCTTTTTTAACATTACGCAAGAGCTGTCTTAATTGCTGCCGATCTGCATCGGGCTGCTCGTTGAGAAATTCTGTCAGGGCGTTATTACCGCCGACAATTAGCCTGTCTCTCCAACGCTCAACAACATGGTGCTCTCTTACCGCATGAGCGCTTTTATTTTTCATACGCGACATTTTTTCTAAAACGGGCTCCAAGTCGATTTTATTCAGTTGCCCGGTAATAAACTTCAGGAGCCGCTTTCTCGCCCCTTTGTGCGGCATTCCTGAAACTTCAATAACCGCTTTATGGATATTATCAGGAAGGTCAAGGTATTTTACCTGCGTCGCCGACAATTCAGACAGCTCTTCGCTTAAGTCAAAAAGTACGGCCATCTCTTTTTTTATTTGGGTTTTATTCGGCCTGACAGCGTAATAAACCAATTCACCCTTATCATTGTACTCATATTCGTATTCCTGCTCTTGATCTTGCTCTTGTTCTCTACTCATTTTATATCAAACCACCACACACAAAAAATAACACCACAAAACCCAACGACCTCTTTAAACTCAGCCCATCCGATTTTGCATTTCAGCTTTTTTTATTGTTACATTAACGCCAGACCACATCCGGAGTATCAACAATACCTTGGTACCCAGTAACTTTTCCCTGTTAAAATTAGCTCCCTTATTGTCACTCAGTAACAAAACTGATTCATTTTACCACAGGCTCTTTAATCACTTTCCATGCTTCTAGCTTTTGCTCAAATTTTAATGCCGCATAAGCTGGACTTGTTGACGGCAGACACCGATATTCAAGGTAAGAGAAACACTGATTTAAAGCGGGAAAAACCCGCTTTTGGTAGAACTTTTCAGCCATTTTGCCATTAAAAAAGACAGTATTAATAAGGTTATACTCGGTAAAAAAACCGCCAAAGTCATTGGTTACCAGGGTTGATTGCTTTATATTGGCATCCAAACTTCCCAATCGATTACAACTTTGCAATACATCCCAAACAGCCACTCCATTTTCCATCAGTATCTCTTTACGACCCTGATAGCCAAGCTCAGGATTAAACCCGTACAAGGCACTCATAATCGGCCAAAAAGTATTCCGGGAATGCCCATAATACTGTTGCCTGAGCAATGAAGCCTGACTGGGCATGGTTCCCAGTATCAGAACACTGGCATTACCCGAAACAATGGGGGAAAACCCCTCTATATCCGGCCTATTTGTCATTCTATTTAATCTTGCCTGCCGTTAGCTTGTCACTGTTTAGCTTGAGTTGTAATGCTACTGATTCACCGAATAAAATTGTAAAATATAACTCCTAAGTTGATAGCCTTCATTGAATAGCTCATCACCTTTAACTTGTGAATCTGTGGCATTTTATTTTTATTACTGAGTAGTATCCTTAAATTTGCGATAATGCTCAGTCATAATTTATACAGGATATCAGTTAACCATGTGGTTTAAAAATCTTAGCCTTTTTCGTCTTACCGAAACTTTCACCTTAACCCCGGAAGAACTGGAGCAAAAACTTGAAGCCCTCTCTTTTCGTCCTTGCGGACTTCACGAGGAATTTACTTTTGGCTGGACACCACCCTTAGGTAAAACAGCCCAGCAACTGGTGCATAACACTAACGGCTATATGATGCTGTGCTTAAAAAAAGAAGAAAGAGTCCTGCCAGCTGCTGTGGTTAATGAACTGGTTCAGGAAAAAATTTCTGAAAAAGAAGAGCAGCAAGGACGTAAATTATCCAAAAAAGAGCGCACTGAAGTCAAAGATGAACTTATCTTTGATTTATTACCTAAAGCCTTTACCTTTTCTCGCAAAATATATGCTTATATCGACCCTAAAGGCGGCTGGGTCTGTGTTGATGCTGCTTCGGCAAAAAGTGCCGAGGATTTGCTCAGTTTATTGCGTAAATCCCTAGGATCATTACCTGCCGTACCTCTAAACACACTCGAGAAACCAAGCGCAACCATGACCCAATGGCTGCTTAATAATAAAGCACCTGACGACATTACCATAGAAGACGAATGTGAACTGCGCTCTCCCGAAGAAGCCGGCGGCATTATCCGTTGTAAACGTCATGATTTGGCGCTTCCTGAGATTAAAAATCATCTGGATACCGGTAAAGAAGTCATTAAACTGGCCGTCAGTTGGGCTGATCGAATTTCCTTCATTATTGATGAAAATTTGTCGGTTAAACGACTGCGCTTTCTTGAGTTAATTCAGGATCAAGTGGCTGATATTGAAACAGACGATGAAGCAGCCCAGTTTGATGTGGACTTTTCAATTATGTCAGCAGAATTGGCTAACTTTCTGCCTCGCCTGATAGAGCTGTTTGGCGGAGAAAACAAGGCATAAAAAAAGCCCGGCGGTAAAAAACCGCCGGGCTTTTTCTGCTCTAAAGCAACAATGATTTATTTCATCATTGATTTTTTGAACATGCTGTCCAATTTGCTGTTTGTGTCTTGAGCATATTGAGCTGCACGGTTAGCTGCAGATTCTGCTGCTGACGCTTTGGCAGATGCATCTGCTGCTGCACTTTGTGCGCTTTGTGCATCAGAAGATGCTTGAGCTACAGAAGTTTTCAAACCGTCAATTTGTGATTGCAGGCCTTCGATATCTGAATTAGTCGCGCAACCAACAACCAAGCTGGCAACCATTGCTATCATTGATAATTTCATTACTTTTTTCATATTATTTTCCTCAGTCAAAGTTATTACAACAAAAAAACATTATAGCTGGAACGAATTCTAACACTGTTAGATATATTTTCCAGCTTTATTTTATCTTAACCACTGTTCCCGTGTCGACCAATTGACTTAAATGATCAATCTGAGTATTAGTCAATGCGATGCAACCATGAGTCCAATCAAACACTTTGTGCACTCTTGCATCCGCACGTCCGAGACCGTGAATACCAATTTGCCCACCTAATGGAGTATTTTGTGGCGGAATTTGATGGTACTGGTGAGCAGTGACAATCCGCTCATAAGTCAGCCTGTCAATAACGCCCTTCCGCAAAGCTTGTTCCGCATCTTCTGCGGAAGGATAAGTTAACCCAAAAAATTTCCGAAAGCTACTTTTTTCGCCAACCCAACCTATCCGGTAGCTTCCAAACGGCGTGACGTTGTCACCGCGATGACCTTTCAAACCGGCTCCGCCCCGACCGATAGCAATTTCGCTCAAGGTTTCAAGCGTTTGCTCACCTTTTTTTACTTCAATTTTTCGTGCTGTAGTATCTATCAACAACCATACATCCGGTTCGGCATAGACCGTAAAAGAAACTAAACTACAACACAGTAATAAATAAACTCGCAACATATTAAAATTTACATTAGAAAAGGATTTTAGTGTACTTTATAAACCACATTAATTATCGAACCAAGGAGTAAACATGCAAATAGAAATCATCGCAACTCAGCCTTACAACGATCAGAACCCTGGCACATCAGGACTTCGAAAAAAAGTTAAAGTATTTCAACAACCCGGATATTTGGAGAATTTTGTTCAAGCAATTTTCGACTCTTTAGAAGACTTTACCGGAAAAACCCTCGTATTAGGTGGAGATGGCCGTTATTTTAACAGAGTAGCGATTCAAACCATCATTAAAATTGCAGCCGCCAATGGTTTCGGTGAACTTATTATTGGTCAGGGCGGTTTACTGTCTACACCGGCGGCATCACATCTCATACGAAAATATAAGGCCTTTGGAGGCCTGATTCTTTCCGCCAGCCATAACCCAGGTGGCCCTGATGAAGATTTTGGCATCAAATACAATGTCGGCAATGGCGGCCCTGCCCCGGAAAAATACAGTGACGCATTTTTTCAACGCAGTCTAGTTATCGACAGCTATAGAACCACTAACATCCAAGATGTGGATTTGGATAGCATCGGCTCTCAACAAATCGAGGAGCTAAAAATAACCATTATTGATCCGGTTGCTGATTATGCCGAACTCATGCAATCTATTTTCGATTTTAACCTGCTTAAACAAAGCATTAGCTCTGGTTATATCACCCTACTATTTGACGCCATGAGCGCCATAACCGGCCCTTACGCAAAAAGAATACTGGTAGACATTCTGGGCGCCTCACCCGAATCAGTGATTAATGCCGAGCCGCTGGAAGATTTTGGCGGCCATCACCCTGATCCCAATTTGGCGCATGCACACGAACTTGCCGAGCGTATGCTCAGTGCTGATGCACCGACTTTTGGTGCCGCTTCTGATGGCGATGGTGATCGCAATATGATTACCGGCAGCAACATTTTTGTAACGCCCAGTGACAGCTTGGCTATTATGGCGGCTAATGCCCATTTAATTCCGGCATACACTAAAGGCATAAGCGGTGTTGCCCGCTCCATGCCGACCAGTCAAGCAGTTGACCGCGTTGCCGCCATGTACAACATACCCTGCTACGAAACCCCCACTGGCTGGAAGTTTTTCGGCAATTTACTGGATGCCGGAAAAATAACCATTTGCGGTGAAGAAAGCTTTGGTACAGGTTCCGATCATGTGCGTGAAAAAGACGGTTTATGGGCGATACTCTTCTGGTTAAATTTAATTGCCATAAAACGCCAGTCTGTTACTGATATTGTTCATGAGCATTGGCAAAAATTCGGTAGGGACATTTATTGCCGCCACGATTATGAAGCGATCGAAAGCCCTATTGCCAACAGTATTGTTGAGCATTTACGCGAGCAATTAATCCTATTACCTGGCCAAAGTTTTGGTGAAAACGTGGTTAGCTATGCAGATGAATTTAGTTATGAAGACCCGATAGACGGCAGCATCAGCAAAAATCAGGGTATGCGCGTTGGTTTTGAGAACGGCTCGCGGATTGTTTTTCGCTTATCAGGAACCGGTACCGTCGGCGCAACCTTAAGAATCTATATCGAGCGCTTTGAAGCTGACGTCACTAAACATGATCAGGATGCTCAAGAAGCACTCAGTGAATTAATTATCCTCGCCGAACAGCTTTGTGAAGTTAAAAAACGAACCGGCAGAACAGAGCCTAATGTAACGACTTAAAAGCAGGTACAAGGCGAAAGGTGAAAGACTCAAAAAGATGTCCCTTTCCCTTTCGCCTTTAATCTAAACGTTCATATTATGGGCAATGTCGTGCAATGAACAGATCAAAAACACACCAGCAGCAATCAAGGCAATTTGTTGCAATGAGGTTTTCATGTCGGTTTTGGTATGCAATGAAGGTATCAAATCCGCAACGGCAATATAAATAAAGCTTGAGGCCGCCAAAGCCAAAAAGTATGGCAAGCTGTCATGCAAATCTTCCAGGCTAAAGTAAGCCAATACTCCGCCCAACACAGTGGTCAAACTGGCCAGTACATTGTAAAAAAGTGCTTTACCCCGAGAATACCCACTGTCCAACAAAATAGCAAAATCACCGACTTCTTGTGGAATTTCATGCGCGGCCACCGCTAAACTGGTAACGATACCCAATTGAACATCGGTTAAAAACGCCGCAGCAATTAAGACACCGTCAACAAAATTATGGATACTATCGCCCAGAATAATCAACGCACCTGCCGACTTGGCACTGCTATGGCTATGTCCGTGGTTGTGCGTAGGGTCGTCACTGTGTGCGTCATCACCATGAGCCTCACAACTGCCGTAATGACAATGGCGCCAGATCAACAGCTTTTCCAGCACAAAAAAACCGAGTATACCAGCTAAAATCGTTGCAGATAGTGACTGGAACTGCTCCGGCTTCACTTTTTCAAAGGCCTCGGGAATCAATCCCCAAAAGGCAACCGCTAATAACGCGCCAATTGCAAAACTAATTCCGTGCGGCAATATGGCCTTGCGGTGATGATCTCGCAATAATAAAAAAACGGCGGCGGCCATCACGCTTAATACACCACCAACAGCGGTAAAGATGATAATTAATACCAATAAATTCACTACGTTATTCTCTCCAAATTAATGTCGCCATGCGCCCTGTTTGTGACTCCCTTCGATAAGAATAAAAACGCTCATGCTCGGTAAAAGTACAGTGTGTGCCGCCATAAACATTAACTATGCCTAGCGCGGCCAATTCAATCCGGGCCAATTGGTAAATATCTGCCAACCACTTGCCGTTACTTTGTCGTTTAAAGGCATCATTGAATGTTACCGATTTTTCCAGAAAAGCCTCACGCACTTCAGGCCCTACTTCAAAACAGCCAGGCCCGATTGCAGGCCCCAACCATACCAGTAAATCCTGTTGCTGCATGGCGACAACCGTATTAGTGATCACACCCGCCAACAAGCCTCGCCAACCAGCATGAATAGCCGCTATCTGTGCACCATCCGTGGAACAAACCAGCAAAGGTAAACAATCCGCCGTCATCACGGCACAGACAACACCCGATTCATTGCTATAACTGGCATCGGCTTGCTCTAACAAAACGGTTTTAACCGCTTTAACGGCACGATTGCTGTGTATTTGCTCTAGCCATACGGGTTCAGCGGGTAAATCCAGCATTGCCCTTATAATTTGACGATTTTGCCTGACCCGCTCATTATCATCACTGACATGAGTGGCCGGATTAAGACTGGAAAAAGTACCTAGACTCACACCACCCGTTCGCAACGTGGTTGCGGCATGAATGTTGGCAGGTGCCGGCCAATCGGGAACCAGCCAGTGTTTAATCCCGGTCATTATCAGATAAAGCTGCCAATAATCGCGTCATATCGTCAGGTAAAGGCTGTTCCCATTCACAATATTCATCCGTCACCGGATGCTGTAAACCCAATTTTGCCGCATGTAATGCCTGCCGTTTAAAGCTGCGCAATTCTTTTTCCAGTTGCTCACTGCAATCAGCCGGCAATTGAAAACGCCCGCCATAAACCTGATCACCCAACAACGGATAACGAATATGCGCCATGTGTACGCGTATTTGATGGGTACGCCCGGTTTCCAGCTTAACCTGAACCAGAGTATGCCTTGTAAAGCGCTTCTCCACACGATAATGCGTGACCGCAAATTTACCGGATTCTTTAACCGCATAACGTTTACGGTCAGTAGGATGTCTGGCGATAGGCTCATCTACCGTTCCACCCGCTGTCATCCGGCCTCGGGTAATCGCTAAATATTCTCGGGTAATCGCCCGTTCCTGTAGCTGTTGGGTGAGGCTGTTATGCGCTTGCAGCGTTTTTGCAATCATCAGCAAGCCGCTGGTTTCTTTATCAATTCGGTGCACAATACCGGCTCTGGGCAGCGTTTCCAGAGTTGAATTGTGGTTTAGCAAGGCATTTAACAAAGTGCCGTGCCAGTTACCCACGGCAGGATGCACCACCAAGCCTGCCGGTTTATTGACAATTAAAAGACTGTCATCTTCAAAAACAATATCCAAAGGGATTGGCTCCGCTTCAGATGTAATAACCACTTCTGCCTCGGCATCCAGCGTTATCTCTTCGCCACCCTCAAGTTTGTCTTTTGGCTTTAGTAATAAGCCGTTGACATGGACTCGCCCGGATTTAACCCAAGTTTGCAGTTTACTGCGCGAATAATCCGCAAACACTTCTGCAAGCACTTGGTCCAAACGCATACCCGCCATTTCGTAAGGCACTTCTGCTGTTAATCTTGTCATAACAAGTTCTTCTGAATAACCCATTGTTAAGTTATACTCACCGGATACATAGCCAATTCTGGTTTCGCCGTTTATCCTGCGAGAAAACCTCTAATATTACAACGTGTCGTTAGTACTATGCGATTAATTTTAATTAAATTTTCATTTATTTGCTTTTTAAGCCTTTCTCTTCAAGGCTGTGGAACACTCAAAGAACTCTTTTCCAGTGACTCCAGTTCATCGGATGAAAAAGAATATGCCGACTGGACAGCCGAAAAATTTCGCACCCAGGCTAAAACAGCCGTGGATGCGGGTAGTTATGAGAAAGCTATCAAGCTTTACGAAGCGCTTGAATCTCGTTATCCTTTTGGAGAAAATTCCGCTCAAACAGAACTGGATATCGCTTACGCTTATTTTAAAAATAATGATCCGGACTCGGCAATTGCTGCCGCTGATCGCTTCATTAAAATGAACCCTCGAAGTCCCGGTGTTGATTACGCTTATTATTTAAAAGGTCTGGTTAATTATAATCGCGGGATAGGTTTTATTGATCGGTTCCTACCGACCGATACTTCACAACGCGATACCGGAACGGCCCGCGATGCCTTAAAAAACTTTGAAGAATTGATACAACGCTTCCCGAACAGTAAATATGTATCCGATGCGCGATCTCGAATGATTGCACTTAAAAACAATCTGGCCATGTATGAAGTTCATGTTGCACGCTATTACATGAAACGTAGAGCTTATGTTGCAGCCGCAGACAGGGCATCAACGGTTATTGAAAAATATCAGCGCACCCCTGCGGTTCCTTATGCCTTGCTGGTTTTACAAGAAGCCTATACAAATCTTAAGATGCTTGAGCTTGCCGCAGATGTGACCCGGGTTTATGATTTAAATTATCCCAATGGCCCACCTGTAGCCGAGAATGTTAATTCAACAACCTCTCATAAAATCTGGGATTTTATTGGTCTTGAAAAATAGGGATAACGCGAAGAATGCCAATGCGAATTTTTCGTCTTACACCTTGATGCTGATTTTTTAAACGTTGTTAGATCTATTTAAGTCGAGATGGCTTAAAGCTGTTATATAGACCTTCGTTGATTAAGCGATATTATTTTCTGTAGGGCGTAATTAATTCAGGGTTCTATATTTAGCCATTACCCGTCCAAATAATGCCGTTGCCAATATCGCTTCCAGCCATTTATTTAAAGCCGGATAAGTCGAACCCCGAAACCAATCACTATCCACTCCGGCAAACTGACGAATAAACGGAAAAATAGCCACATCGGCTAAAGAAAATTTATTTCCGCACAAATATCTGGATCCTGTTAATCGGGTTTCAAGCTCAGTTAAAAACACTTCCGCCTGTTGCCGATAAAACGCCTGAGAGAAATCCGGATATCTGTCTGCATATTTATAGCGATCAAGGCACTGTTTAAAATCTCCATCATTCCATTGAATTAACTTATCCGCTTCAACGCTAACGCGCAACCAGTGCTCAGGATCGTACTGCGCTAATGCCCAGCGTGTAATATCCAGACTTTCCTCAATCACCACACCATTAACAAGCTGCAATACCGGCACAGTGCCTTTTGGGGATATGTCCAACAAGTGCTGTGGCTTGTTCTTTAATTCAACGTCCCGAATTTCTACTGGAATACCCGCATAAATAAGTGCCATTCTGGCTCTGATTGCGTAAGGACAGCGCCTGAAACTATATAAAATGGGGAGGTTATTTGTCATGCTTTATTATTTGGCTCGCTTTCATTGTACTTGGAGAGCTCACCATCTTAGTTTAATTGATGAACACACAGAGCCTTTCACCCGCCAACGTCTCCTAAAATCCTACCGATAAAAATTAAGAAACTGGCGAGCCATTTCCTCTCGAATATAAGATTAGCTCTTTAACTAAAAAAGATATGCTTGTATTGGGCAAAGGTTCACTAGCCAGTAGGATGGGTAGAGGCGATAGCCGAAACCCATCATAATTGATTCCTTATGCGATGGGTTTCGCGCTGCTCTACCCATCCTACTCTTGGCTATCAGAACTATTCTACGCTTTCGTGTAAAAATAAAGGGCGCTCTAAATTTTTTGCTTTTTCTTCGTGCCCTTCGTGTCTTCGTGGTGATATGACTTTTGATACGCCGGTTAACTACTCAACACTACCCCAAATCGGGATTTCTTTCACCGGTACTGATTCGGCCACCCTCAAGCATATCGATAATATATACCTTACCATCGCCATGCTGTCCGCTATGGGCAACCTTCATAATGGTTTCAAAAATAATTTCCACCAAACTGTCTGGGGCGAAAATTTCAATACGTTTTTTAGACAGAAAGGGTTTGTAATCCTGAGTATGCTGAGTTCGTTCGCGTCCAAAACCATCGCAATCAATGATTGTCATACCGGGGAAACCCTGAATTTCCAACAAAGCCATCGTTACATGGCCGAGCTTGTGTGGTTGAATGAAGGCGCGTATTTCTTTCATGTTTTTCCTTTAAAGTTCGTCAGGTTCGGCAAAATAGCGGTACAACGCGGGTAATAGTGTTAACGTCAACAGAGTTGCCGTCAGCAATCCGCCAATAATCACCACGGCGAAAGGCTTTGCCGTTTCCGACCCGACACTGGTCGAAAGTGCCGCAGGAAACAGCCCCAGCATCGCCATCATGGCCGTCATTACAACCGGTCTGAGACGGCTGACCGAGCCATTAACAATGGCATCATGTAGCGATTGGCCTTCCCTGCGCAATTTATTTAATTGCGATACCAAAATCACGCCGTTTTGTACGGCAATGCCAAATAGCGCAATAAAACCAACAGCGGCCGACACACTGAGATTAATCCCTGTCGCCAACAAAATCAGAATACCACCGATCATCGCGAAAGGCACGTTCATGAGAATCAAGAGCGCATTTTTTATCGACATAAAAGCCCAGAACAATAATACAAAGATTAAGCCCAGACTGATGGGTACGATGACCGCCAGACGCTTCATCGCCCGTTGCTGATTTTCAAACTGTCCGCTCCAGACAATACGGTAGCCCGGCGGCAAATCCACTTGAGCCTTAACTTTTTGCTGGGCTTCAGCGACAAAACTACCCTGATCGCGGTCGATCAAATTACATTTAATGGCAATCCGGCGCATATTGTCTTCCCGACTAATTCGGGATGCTCCCTGATTAATTTTAATCGTAGCCAGTTCCGACAAAGGAATGCGCGGGCCGTCGGGCGTTTGCACGGTCAGGTTTTCAAGTCCCGCCACCGAATTACGGGCATTTTCTTCATAACGCAGGCTAATGTCAAAACGCCGTTCGCCTTCCAAAAACTTCGAAGCCGCCTTACCGCCCATGCCGATTTCCATGACACGCTCGACATCGGCCACATTGATGCCGTAGCGCGACACTTTGGCACGGTCGATATCCACCATCACCTGCGCCAAACCGGCTTGCTGTTCTGCGGCGACATCGGTCGCACCCCGAATTGAGGCCAGAATATGAGTGACCTGATCAGCTCTGTCTTGCAGGGTTTTTAGATCGCTGCCAAATATTTTGATGGCAATTTCACCTTTCACACCAGAAATAGCTTCTTCAACGTTATCTTGAATCACCTGCGAAAAGTTGGTCAGAATACCCGGAAAGATCGACAATTCCTTATCCATCGCCTGCACCAGTTCGTCTTTTTTCTTGTAACGCCAGGTATCTTTAGGATTAAGATCAATCAGCACTTCAAGGTTATTGAAACCTTTGGGATCGGTACCATCTTCCGGACGACCCAACTGGGTCAATACCATTTTGGCTTCAGAAAATGTTTCCAGTTTTTCGCGCACCTTACGCTCAAATTCTTTGGCAGTGGTCAGCGATACCGGGGTTGGTAAGGTAATGGTCAACCAGATATTACCTTCATCCAACTTGGGCATAAACTCGGTGCCTATAAAACGTACCGACATAAAACTTAATACCAGAGTAACCACTGCCGCCATAAATACAGTACGTGCATGTTTAAGCACCCATTCCAAAAGCCGCCGGTAATGATGTTCCATAGCACTAACCAAGGGATTATGGCTTTCGGCCATTCTTGGCCCCAATAAATAAGTCAGCATTGCCGGCACAAAAGTCAGACTGAACAGCATGGAAGCGACCAGTGCAAAACTGAGTGTATAAGCCATCGGCGCGAAAATTTTGGCTTCCACCCGCTGGAAGGTAAATATAGGCAAAAAAGCGATGATGATTATGGCTTTCGAAAACAAAATCGGTCGCCCCATTTCCGTCGCCGTAATAAGCAACGTTTGCCGCAGGTGGCGAATATCCATATTGCGATGCAAATCCAGGGTCACCTGTACCATAACGGCCTCAACCAAGACCACGGCACTGTCGACGATAATACCAAAATCGATGGCGCCCAGCGAAATCAGGTTGGCGGAAATACCACCCAGGTCGACCAAAATAAAAGCAAACAACAGTGATAACGGAATAATTAGCGTGACCAGAAATGCCGCCATAAAACGGCGCAGGAACACCAGCAAGATAATCATGATCAGAGCCGCACCTTCAAGCATGTTGTGCTCAACCGTATGCACGGTATGGCCAACCAGTTCGGTGCGATCGTAAATAGGAGTAATTTTAACGCCGGGCGGCAAACCAAAATCGTTAAGTTCCTGTATTTTTTCTTTAACACCACCCAATACATTAACGGCATCGCGGCCTTTAATCAGCAAGACAATGCCTTCGACGACATCATCGCGCTGATTCATGCCGACGATACCGGTGCGAGGTTGCGGACCGACACTAATCTCGGCAACATCCTTGATTCGTACCGGCACGCCATCAAAGGTCGTGATGACGATGTCACCGATTTCGCCAGCCGATTTCAACAAGCCGACACCTCTCACCACCAGTGCTTCATCGCCATATTCAATATAGCCGCCACCGGTATTCTTATTATTGGCGGCAATGGCATCGAATAGTTGCTGAAGATCAATGTTGTAATTTTTCAGGCGATCCGGTTTGGCAGTCACTTTATATTCTTTAACACCGCCACCGTAAGAGACGACATCGGCAACGCCTTGAACCGAACGAATCTTTGGCTCAATGACCCAGTCTTGCAGCGCACGCTGCTCAATTAACGGCAGATTTTTGGCATCGACGACATAGCGTAAAATCTCGCCAACACCGGTTGATAAAGGCCCCAACTGCGGCTTGCTGTCGTCCGGAATATCGGCATTTTGCAAGCGCTCCAGCACCTGTTGCCTGGAGAAATAATCTTCGGCGCTGTCATCAAAAGTCAGGGTCACTACCGATAAGCCAAAGATAGAAACCGACCGCATACTCATCAGATGCGGTAAACCGTTCATTACCCGCTCAATGGGCAACGAGATCAGTTTTTCAACTTCCTCAGGCGCTTGCCCCGGATATTGGGTTACAACCTGAACAAAGACGTTTTGCACATCGGGAAATGCCTGTACCGGCAAGTTTTCAAAGGCAACAATACCGGAAATGGCAATAGCCAGGGTCGCGCCGATAACCATCAGCCGCTGTTGCAGGCAAAAGGCAATAAGATGTTCGATCATGTCAATATTCTCTTCTAAGGCTTGTCGCTACTGGTCTCGACTTCTTCTTCGGCGCGCAGTGTTAGCGCACCATCAGTCACCACCTGTTCATTAGGTTGCAAGCCTTGAGTTATAACGGCCTTGTCTTTAAGTCGCAGACCAATTTCAACCGCGCGTTGCTGATAGTGATTTTCGTCAATCGCAATAAATACATAATCAGCATCACCCTCGGTAAAAACAGCCGTCAGCGGAATCACGATAGCCTTATCGTCAGGATTACTTTCCACGGTGATGGTCGCGTACATGCCGGGTAATAAACGGCCATCAGTATTGGTCAGATCGCAACGCACTTGAACAGTACGCGTCTTCTCATCGAGCACTTGACCGATGTACTGCACGGTAGCAGGAAAAATCTCGTTGCCATAAGCAGGGACAGAAATTGATAGCTTTTGCCCCAATTTTATTTTACTCAGATTGATTTCAAAAACCGCCATCAACAGCGTTAGCTTTTTAGTGTCGGACACTACGAATAAAGGCCCGTCACGGTCGGGCCGCACTTCAATGCCAGGATTGACGTTTCGCTCAACCACCGCGCCTGCTATCGGCGAGCGCAACGCGAATTGACCATTACTTTGCCCCGCGCTTATGTGCAGGTTTTTCAGTCTATTCTGAGTACGCCGCACCTCGCTGCGGGCATCATTAAAATCGTTTTGCGACTGTTGCAGTTCCTTTTGGGCAGAGGCTTTACCGGCATAAAGCTCTTGCTGGCGAGACAAGGCATGGCTGGCCAGCGTTAAACCCGCTTGTGCCTTGGCATAATCTGCTTCGGCAGCGGCAACATCAGGGCTGTCCAGTTGCAGTAATACCGATCCTGCTTGAACCTGAGTTCCAAAAGCAGCCGGCGTGCCGATAACCCGACCGGCGACCGGTGAACTAATCCGTGAGGTTACACTTTCGTTATAGGTTATTTTTCCGGTCAACGGCTCCAGCAAGGGGTGTTGAGTCAAGCTTAAACTGGCGGTCTTGACATACGCTTTTTTGGGAGAGTCCGGCGCCAAATGTACTTCGCCCTTCACTTTGGGTGGTTGCAAAACCGGCTGGCTTTTATCAGCTGAATCGGAACAGGCGGTTAACATTGCCGTAAGCAACAAGCCGCATAAAAACCATTTTTTTCTTTGATGAACCATTTGTTTATTCACATCCATTATCTGCACAGCCTAATTCTTGGATTTGGGCAAACTACGCCCGATAATCGGCTACTTTTGTAAGCTTGCCTGGTTTTGCTTGTTATGGGCGACCGGCGCTTTATCGACATCCAATTCCACACCCAGCGATTTTTCCAAATCGTAATAAGCGTTGGCGCGGTTAATCTCTGCCGCGTAATAATCACGCATTACATTTTTATAACTGCGCTGGGCTTCAATAAAATCCAACACACTGGTGGCACCTTTGCTGTAGGCCAGTTCAGAGCTATCCCTGACCGTCAGGGCATCGTCAAGCAAACCCTCCCTGAACCGCAGCACTATTTTGCTGGCACTGTTCCAAGCCGCCAACGTACTAATAACATCGTTGCGAATGCCGAGCTCTGTCTGCTGCGCAACCAGTCGACTCTGGTTTAAATTGACGGCCGCTTTATCGGCTTCGCCTTGGTATTGATAAAATAACGGTAAAGGTACACTGACGCCAACGAAACCAGTGTTAAGAGCATTGTTGCTGGGATCATGCGCATAGCCGCCAGTGATGGTAACATCGGGGTATTTGAGTCGCCTCGCCAATTCCAGCTCTCTGTCTGCCTGGTCTGCACGCAATTTGTCACCCTGTAAATCCGGGCGTTGCTGCAAGGCTTTGCTAATCAGCTCGTCTTTCGGAAGACCCTGGCCGATACTCTTAACTTCAGGCCATTGCTCTTTGGCTTCGAATTGCAGGCTTTTATCCGGCCAACGTAAAATGACAGCCAAATCGGCTTGTGCCATTTCTACTGCCGTGTATGCATTATCAAGATCCGATTGAGCACGCATGGCTTCCATTTTAACCCGCAAGAAATCGGACTCGGAAATATCGCCGCTTTTCATTCGCAGGTTATTGGCCTTGGTAATAACTTCGTAATGATCAACAATTTCCTGAGCCAACCAGCGATTTTTTTGCATTTGTAACAATTGATAGTAGGCATGCCTGACCATGTTGGAAAAAATACGCACGGCATCGCGAAAATCACTTTCCGCCGCTTGCGTTGCAAAACCGCTACTTTGTATACGCAAGCCACGCTTACCGGCCACTTCAATCAACTGACTAAACGAATAATACTCGGCAGCACCGCAGGAAACATTTGCATCATGATTACAACCCGTTGCACCGGAACCCTTATTGAGATTATTGCTACTGAGCTCGCCAACCTGAAAGCCAACCGTTGGATTCGGGATTGCGGCGGCAATGACGGCTTGTGCGAAAGATTGATCAATATTGTATTGAGCGGCAATCAAATCGAGATTGCGCTGATAAAAAATCGACAGGACTTCATCCAGCGAGAGCGCCTGATTTTGTCCGTAGACATTAAACGCCATAAGAAAACTTAACAACAGCGCAGAGGCGGTTGATTTTAAAAATTTTTTATTCATGAATTTCATCTAAATGGAAAACATTTAAGATTAAAGAGTCCGGTAAATGAGTCATCAGCTTAACTGTAATATCCGTTAACCCGCTTGCAAAAGGTATCTGTAAGCGATTACCGTGCCAATCCTCTATTATTTTATAAAAGGCTGATTTTGCAGGTTAATAAGTTTATCTTTTCAATACAATAGAAGGTTAAACAATGTCGATAGGTGTAAAACAACCTGTTTGTGGTTTATTTGAACAGGCATTAAAATTCAAAATGTACTCTGGCATTATAGATGTTAACAGGACCACGATCCGCGTTGTAAGCAGGATTGACTAGATATTGATAGTCAAAAGTTAGCCAGGTCGATTTGACGACATGCCATTGGTAGTAAATATCGACAACATGCTCCGGTTTGTAATTGATCTTACCGTCGCCGATAAATCCGTCAACCCCGCCCATATTGAGATAGGCGATGTGTTGACTTGAAATCCAACTCTGTCCATAGCCCAACCCTACCGAATCTTTTTCCCGCCCCCAACGCATCCCCTTTATGGCCGTACCAAAAGATAATGATCGATCTGCGGGCACATAAGAATAAACTTCAGTTCTACCATCCGAATACATGCCTCTGAAAAAGAGGCCTATATCTTCAGTAATGGCCTGCTCCATGTTGATGCCGATGCCCATTTTTATATTCGATTTTCTGGCCCAGCAAAGATCAGGTGCGCCAGCATTACCCGAGTCATAATTATAGCCAGTGCAAGTTGTCGCATTCTTTGCCGGATCAGCCTGGAATGCCGCAATAGCATCCGTATAACTCCCTGACTTTTCCTTATTTCTATAACCCAGAATTTTTATCGCCCCTGGCTGGTTTTTGATAACATGTTTATGTTCCAGTTCTACCTGATCGCCATAGTTACTTAACATCTGAAAATTCAGGAATAAATCGTTAGGATTTTTTGGGCCGGCAATTCGCGCAAAGCGAAATGCCCAATCATCAAAATAAAATTCGCCCGCCAAGCCCGTCGTGTAGCCTCGTGCATCGGCAGCAAAGTCGTAGGCGGCATTGGTCAAAAAAGCCATATTTACAAATTGACGACGAAGATCCCCGGCATAGGCGTTTTTATCAAAAATATCAAGAATACTAAAAGTACCAGCGGTAAAAACAAAGCGGCGACTGCTGACAGCGCCTGCTAATTGCATAGGGCCGGATTTAACGTTACTTTGTGTGCCTCCGAGTGAAACCGTTTGTCTGTAAATGGCTCTCGACGGGTACCAGGTGGCAGGTGCCGCACCATTTTTTTGCAGCTCAAAGTTTTGAATAGCTCCACTTATTCCTTTTAATCCAGAAAGCGGTCGTTCAGAAATCATTTCCGGTGCTAAATAAAATTCCGCACCAGTCCATCCTTTAAGCCCCGCGTAAAAGGTAACTGTTCCTGTAAAGCCTCGCTCTGCGTCGGGTAATAATGAATTGGGCGAATCGTTAAAGTTAGTATAAGCTGCCGGGAACGCCTGTTTAAAGCTGGAAATATAAGTTCCCTGCGAGTAAAGATTCCAGCGCTCATCTTTCAGGTTGTGCCAGCCATGATCAGACAATGTTTTCATGACTGAAAATTCGCTGTCATCATTTAAATCCGGATAGTTCTCGGCTTGCGCTGACGAGGCTGAGAATACTGCACACAACAGCAGTATTTTTAAAATCTTCATCCCGTTTAAATAATCTGATCGTTTTGGGTTTGATTGACATTCATCATAATTATGCAGCGTGGAGGGAACGGGGTATTTTATAAGCAATGAGGTGTAATCCTGTTTTTTGATGGTAATTTTTGCATAGTGCTTTTTGCGTCGACTGCGCAGGGTGGTTTTTTACATAACGAGGAACAATGAAAACCGGTTATAAAGTAAAACAATAACCTATTGATATGACATCAAGATGAAAAGTTACTTATCTGCGTCGAAGATGCCTGAGATTTTGGCGACATGCTGTTTAAATATTAAGACTACAAACCCATGCGCTTTTAAATGGCGCTGATTATAGGCGCGTATTGATAAATAAGCACCTAATAATGACAGTCCGATAAAAACCCAAATTATAACGATGGCTTACTGACTTCAAAAATACTCTTATAAGAAACATACATCATCGTTGAGGTCAGCATATACAAAACAGGGGTTAACAACGGTGTGACACTTGTGCAAAGTAACGCCTCGGCAACTATAAATGCCAGCGATTTATAGAGGGCATTCCGGTTTCTGGAAACAGCATGATTACCGCGTTCTATTGCCTGACTAAAGCTTTGGTCTTTAAACAACATCAACGGGTAACTAAACCAACTGGCAAAGGTAGTCAGCATTAACAACGTAAAAATCAACGTAATATTAGCGTACGAATAAATCCAGTTGGCTATCTCGCGTGCTGATCGATGATTAAGATTCTCCGAGGTTAACTCCCAATAAAAGAAGAACCGGCCAATTTTATCTACGTCACCTGTTAAAATATTGGCCACCACCATAAAGGCAAACCAAAAAACCATAATAGTTACAGCTGCAAGCACCCCTAACGGTAAACTTTTATTGATTGCCCAGTACAAGCCGACCGGATTTTGTGTTGAATGCTTAATATCAATGTATTTGGTAACGCCTACGCCAACAAATAAAGACGTTACCGACAGTAAAATACCCAGCGCCAGAGACATCTTCCCAACCGTCATAACAACACCGACAAATAACGTATAGCCCGCCCAAATCCAGGGGTCATAGCTGACAAATAGCAATGATTGTTTAAGCCAATCGCTAAATATTGCCTTTTTCACACTGAAATCCGCGAGATACCAACCGCTTTACGTAATTCTTTAATAAAAGGTACGCTGACTGCCCGTGCTTTTATCGCGCCTTCCTGTAATTGCTCTTCAATATGTTCCGGTGCTTGCATTAATGCCTCGTAGCGCTCTCTTGCCGGTGTAATATGCTCATTAATATGCTCAAATAACACCCGTTTCATATCACCCCAAGCAATACCTTCAGCATAACGTTGGCGTATTTCAAGCACTTCAGCCGTCGTTGCAAACGCCCTGTAGATACTAAATAAAGTACAACCTTCAGGATCTTTGGGTTCACCGGGTTCCAGAGAATTGGTTTTAATTTTGTTAATCAGTTTTTTTAACTTTTTCTCAGGCTCAAATAACGGAATCGTATTATTGTAGCTTTTGCTCATTTTGCGACCATCAAGCCCGGACAAAATCGCGCCATGCTCATCAATAATAGCTTCTGGCAAAACAAAGTGTTCGCCATAAATATGGTTAAAGCGTCCGCCAATATCCCGAGCCATTTCAATGTGCTGTATCTGATCTTTACCGACCGGCACTTTATTGGCATTAAATAGTAAAATATCGGCCGCCATTAATATCGGATAACTGAACAAGCCCATGTTAATGCCTTTATCGGGATCGTTTTCGCCACCTTGTTCATTTTCAGCAACCGCCGCTTTATAGGCATGCGCCCTGTTCATTAAACCTTTGGACGCCACGCAGGTTAACATCCACGTCAATTCCATAATTTCCGGCACATCGGACTGCCGGTAAAAAACCGCATTTGACGTATCCAGCCCCAAAGCCAGCCAAGTAGCTGCAATTTCAAGACTGGATTGCCTGACTATTTCCGGCTCCTGACATTTAATCAAGGCATGATAGTCAGCCAAAAAATAAAACGGTGCCACATTGTCATCTTTACTGGCGGCAATAGCGGGCCTTATAGCGCCCACATAATTACCCAAGTGCGGTGTACCCGTGGTCGTAATACCGGTTAAAACAATTGCTTTAGTCATCTGTTCCATCTATTTTTAGCTTATTGTGGGTTAAATATTACCTAAATTTAGCCTGATCTCCAACATGATCTAATTATTTCAATCCTGTTGCAACCGTTATCCCATTGTACTTTGGTATACTGTACTTTAGCGATAAAGCAATTATCGATAAATTTTTATCTTAATATTTTTCGGATTGTGATAATCGTAATAAGGAGCCTGCTATTTATTGCATAAAAATCCAGGCTATGAAATTTATAATACTGGCACTGAGCTTAATAGGTATTGTTAGTTATGATCGAGAAAAATAAACCGGTTAAAACTCAACCAATCGCCATTTTCGGTGAAGTTCTTATCGACCAATTTCCTGATGGCCTTCAAGTATTGGGTGGGGCGCCTTTTAATGTGGCGTGGCATCTTCAAGCTTTCGGCTTGGCTCCTTGTCTTATCAGTCGGATCGGTCATGATGTGGTGGGCGAAAGCATCTGGCAGGCGATGACCGCTTGGGGCATGGCCGTTGAAAGCGTTCAAATTGACCCCGATTATCCTACCGGAACAGTCGACGTAACGTTTAATGATGGCGAACCCCATTATGAAATTCTGGCAGATCAGGCTTATGATTTTATTGCCGCTCAACCATTGAATTTAGCAAACGACTACCGGGTTCTTTATCACGGGACGCTGGCACTGCGTAATGGGGTTTCAAAACACGCACTTAATGTTTTAAAAGAACATCATACCGGCAAGGTTTTTATTGATGTTAATTTGAGAGCGCCCTGGTGGCACAAAGAATCGGTTGAGCAGTGCCTGAGCAAAGCCCATTGGGTCAAGCTTAATCATGAAGAGTTAAGGCAATTGGCGCCGAAACAAAATACACTTCAAGAGACAATGCATTTGTTTTTGGCTAACTATAGCCTCGATGTTTTGATTGTTACTTGTGGCAGTTCAGGTGCTATGGCGCTTAATAAAACCGGTGAGTTTGTTGAAGTTACCCCGACTGAAAATTTGACTATAGTTGATACGGTGGGTGCTGGCGATGCTTTTTCTGCGGTGTTGCTGCTGGGAATTCAGCGGGACTGGTCATTATCTCTAACGATGGAAAGAGCGCAAACCTTTGCATCCGCGCTGGTCACTCAACGGGGTGCGACGGTTAAGGATTTAGGATTCTATCAAGCACTTATAGATGAATGGAATCTTGATTAGCTTAACAACTTAATTTTGAAATCGCGTTGGCTTACGCTATCGCTAACCTGATCGACAAAATGGTTAAATTAATGCCTGGATTTTCCGCACTTTTATCCGTATTCTTCATCCCATAATGCCTAAGATAAAGCTGTATTTTTAGTTTTTTTAAAGATAATGTCTGTACACGCTTAAATGATAATTAATATTTTAACTATGAACACTGTAAAACAATTTCTTAATCCTGAAGTCAAACTGCGGTTTTTTGCTTCTTTAGTATTTTTTCTGCTGTTATTACTGCTGGCTCCTCAAGGCGCTTTTGCAGCGGACATTAAGGTTTCTGTGGATCGTAATCCGGTCAGTCTTGATGAATCTTTTCAGATTATTTTTACCGCGACTGAATCACCTGACGATGATCCTGATTTTAGCCCGCTGGAACAGGATTTTTCCATACTCAACCAAAGTAACAGCAGCAGTTCATCGTGGATTAACGGAAAATCCAGTAAGACTGTGCAATGGACGCTTAACGTAATGGCTAAACAGGCGGGTGGTCTGGTTATACCTTCGGTTAACTTTGGCAAGGATGTCAGTCGACCTTTGACACTTTTGATCACCGGCGATGCCGCTAAAAAAGTGGTTAACAATGATGAGGATTTGTTTATAGAAGTCGAAGCAAGTCCTGAAAAACCCTACATTCAATCCCAAGTTTTCTATACGTTGCGCTTATATACCAAAGTCGACATTTCACAAGCCAGGCTAACTGAACCAGAGCTGGCGGATGCGGTAATTGAAAGATTAGGTGAAGACAGTAATTATACGACCCAGGTCAACGGGGTTAATTACACGGTGACAGAACGAAAATATGCTTTTTTCCCACAAAAAAGCGGTAAATTAACGATTAAACCGTTGGTATTAAACGCTGAAGTGCTGACCGGTAATCGACCAAGTTTTAACGGCTTTTTTAATTCCCAGATCAGTAAAACCAAACGCGTTGAATCCAAAGCGATAACACTGGATGTAAAACCAGTGCCCGCCTCTTTTACAGGCAAGCATTGGTTATCAGCGGAACAACTGGTTTTAAAGCAGGACTGGTCAGGTGATGTTCAAGAAATGAAAGTGGGAGAGCCATTGACCAGAACCTTAACATTACTGGCAAAAGGTACGACAGTCGGGCAACTTCCTGAACTGAACACCACCGATACCAATGATCAGTTAAAAGCGTATCCAGACCAACCGGTATTGCAGGAACAGAAAAAAGCCGATGGATTGCTGGCTTTTAGAGAAGAAAAAATTGCCCTGATTCCCTCAAAAGCAGGCAGCTACACATTACCTGCCATAGAAATCCCTTGGTTTAATACCCAAAGCCAAAAAATGGAAGTGGCGAAAATCCCTGAAACAACATTGACCACGGTTGCAGCCGCCAATCAGCCTGTCACTATTGAACCACCGGTTACATCAGCCATACCCCAGAACATTCAAATCAGCCCGGTTATTAAAACCGAGCCGGAAACCAATCGTTGGTTATGGGTTTCTGTAGCCTTGGCCACAGGTTGGTTAATAACGGTGATTCTATTTTTAATTAAACGCAGGGTTACAAAACCTGTTATTGAAGATAATGAGGCAGAAAAAAGTTTAAAAGGATGTGTCAAGCAGTTAAAAAACGCATGTATTAATAACGATGCAGTAGCGGCTAAAGATGCCTTGCTTGAATGGGGTCGGCAAAAATTTAATGCCTCAAATCTGGGTGCCATCGCCGGTTTTTGTGACGCACGCTTTAGAGACGAAATCCTGCATTTAAACCACACTTTGTACGGTAAAGAAACCGGTCATTGGCAGGGCAAAAAACTGTTTCAGACCTTTACGGAAAATAAAGCCAGAGAAAAAATCACCACTCCCGTGGATAAAAGTTTGGAGCCGCTTTATCGTTTGTAGTTGCTTTGTAAATCCGCAATCAATATTCAACCGCATCACCACGAAGACACGAAGGACACGAAGAAAGAAAAAAACTTCGTATCGGGCGCATCCGCTACTTGGGGGGACACAAGTAACTTTGCTCCTTCTCCAGCGGGAGAAGGTTGGGATGAGGGGGATTAAATAAGAATTTTCTCCACTTTAATTTCCCCTCTCCCAACCCTCTCCCGCTGGAGAGGGCTTTAAGTAACTGAGCAACCCAATCTTTTAGCTGTTCCCCCAAGTAGCGGATGCGCCCCTTCGTGTCCTTCGTGGTGAATAAAACGTAAATATTCACCTCCCCCTTTTACAAAGGGGGGAGTTAGATGTTACTTGGTTACATTATTTCATGCTCATTCCTAAGTCAGCCGTACCGCACTATGTCAATCTTCCGCTTTCAGCAGTTTTCAGTCATCCAAAAGCAATCAGCCATGAAAGTCTGTACGGACGCGGTTCTATTTGGCGCTATGGCACCCGTTAATAAAAGTGATAGGGTTTTGGATATTGGCGCTGGGACTGGCGTACTGTCTTTAATGGCGGCTCAATTGGGAGCGGAGCAAGTGACGGCGGTAGAATTAACGCAACCAAGCTATGAAGAAGCGAAACTAAATTTCGGCAATAGTCCCTGGACCGATCGTCTTGAGGCAGTGCATCAAGATATTCAAGGTTTTGCCGGTTCAGTTGCCCATCAATATGATCTTGTTATTTGTAATCCGCCCTTTTTTGAGAATCACAGCAAGACGACAGAATCACTTAGAAAAGTCGCCAGACATAATGATGAATTGCCTTTTTCTGATTTAATTAAAAGTGCCGATCAATTACTGTCCAGTCAGGGCTTGTTTTATCTGTTACTGCCTGTACATGCGGTAGAAAAATTTGCTGAAGCCGCTTTAATAGCGGGTTTTTATTTAAGCAAGCAAACTGATTTTCGCGGCTATGCTCATAATAACGCTAAAGTGTCTGCACTGACTTTTAGCCGCACAAACGTTGTTTTTTCGAGAGCATTAATGACTATTTACGAATCCCATCGGGTGTATTCGCAAGACAGTGAACGTTACCTGTCACCTTTTCTGTTGCGATTTTCAACGTCCTACTTAAAGCCATATGCATCTGAATTTTGACGAAGCTTACACCCGGTTACTTACGTTTTTAAATCTATTGAAGCCTTCAAACGCTCCAGTCGGAGTTACAAACACCGACCGGCATTTTATTAGCCGGATAGATTCAGTGCGCGTAAGTCAGTTTAACGTATGCCCGTTATAATTATTGAATTGCGAGGAAGCTTGATTAGAAAATACGAAATTGTATTGTGGACAACGTGTATCTATTTTTGAGAACTACCGATACCTATAGCTTTCACTGAGGCAACTCAAAAAAAACATCGACTACAAAAACTGCCACAGATTCAAGTTATAAACAGGTTTAATCTGTGACCGTTTTTTTATTGCAAGTAGCCTTACTTCTTAATTAGGAAGGTACGCTTTGATTTTCGATGTTTTTATATCGACCCGGTTGAATACAAAATTAGCCCCCAACACCTTAGAAAATAAGCGTTGGGGATATTCGTTTAGATAACCGCTTTAGCCTGAAGATCGGCATGATATGAAGATCTGACCATGGGCGCACTGGCGACTTGCTTAAATCCCAGTTGCTTTGCAAAAGCACCATAGTCATCAAATTGTTGCGGGGTGATATAACTTTTGACGGGCAAATGTGCCTTAGTGGGTTGTAAATATTGACCCAGTGTCAGCATTGAACAGCCATGTGCCAATAAATCTCTCATGACTTGGTGTACTTCTTCCTGCTCTTCGCCGACCCCTAGCATAAGCCCTGATTTGGTAGGCGTTTGAGTTTGCGCTTTGCCATATTTACCCAGCAACTCCAAAGACCCCAGATAATCTGCCCCTGGACGGACTTGTTTATAAAGCCTTGGAACGGTTTCCAGATTATGGTTAAACACGTCACAAGGTTCTTTAATTAGAATCTCTATGGCTTTATCAATACGACCACGGAAATCCGGAACCAAAATTTCAATTTTTGTAGACGGTGTTTGCTCGCGAATTTTTTTTATACATTCGGCAAAATGCGCGGCACCACCGTCTCTTAAATCATCCCGATCCACCGAAGTGATCACCACATATTTTAAGGCCATTGCCTGTATGGCATCGGCCAGATTTTGCGGTTCGTCTTTATCCAGTGCCAGCGGTTTTCCATGTGCCACATCGCAAAAAGGACAACGGCGGGTACACAAATCGCCCATGATCATGAAGGTAGCGGTACCGTGCTGAAAACACTCAGACAAGTTTGGGCAGGCCGCTTCTTCACAAACCGTATGCAATTTATGCTCACGCAACAGGTCTTTGATTTTTGTAATCTCGTCACTGGCTGAAAGCTTTACCCGTATCCATTCAGGTTTCCGTAAAACCGTGTCGGACAGTTCAACTTTTATGGGGATACGCGCAAGTTTTTTAGCGCTACGCTCGTGAGATTCAGGTGTTGATCGTGAAGGAGCTTGATTAGTCATGTTTATAATGCCGTAGTGATAGCCTGAATAACAGAGTTTGCCAGTTGCGTGGAGCTAATAGTCACACCCAAATCAGACAGTTGCGTGACCTTAAGGTCTGAATAACCGCAAGTATTAATATGCTCGAAAGGACGCAAATCCATGTCATTATTAAGACTGAGGCCATGGTAGCTACAGTTTTTTTTAATCCGTAAACCGATAGAGCCGATTTTTTTGTCATTGACATAAACACCTGGCGCCTCCGCTTTGGAAACAGCGCTAATGCCATGGCTCGCCAAGGTGTTAATCATCGCTTGTTCCAGAAGACTAACCAGTTGGCGCACGCCCAGATTAAGGCGTTTAATATCCAGTAACGTATAAATGACCACTTGCCCTGGACCGTGATAAGTCACTTGTCCGCCCCGGTCGGAATTAATCACCGGAATGTTGCCGGTATTTAATAAATGTTCACGTTTGCCGCTTAATCCCAAGGTATAAACGGGGTGGTGTTCAACTATCCAGATTTCGTCAGGAGTTTCTGAGTTGCGTTCTTGGGTGAAGCTTTGCATCACCTGCCAGCAGGTTTCATAATCCTGCAATCCCAAGTTACGTATCGTTAACATTAAGCGCGTTTATATTGGTTCAAATAGGTATGCCAAAGAACGTGCATGAAATAACTTGTCCCTTTATATTCCCTCACCCCAGCCCTCTCCCGAAGGGAGAGGGCGCCAGATGCCTGAGTTATTTTATGCATATTCCTAAACGGTTCGATTGCGGGAAGAACAACCACCAAGGGATTGCCTTACAAGGCCATCAAAACATGAGGATGATCAGTTAGATCCTGATAAATGGCATCCAGTTGTTTCTTGCTGGAGGCTTCTATGATGACGGTTATTGCAATAAAATTACCGTCTTTGCTGGGGCGTGTAGTGACGGCATCCGCTTTAACATCAGGCGCGTGACGACGCACAATTTCTATCACCAACAAATCCAGTTCCATGTCTGCTTTGCCCATGGCTTTAACGGGAAATTGGCAAGGGAATTCAAAAAAGGTTTGTTCGCTCATAATCAGCGATTGTTTGTAAGCTTGAAAAATCTGCTGCATGGCTTGCCATACCGGGCCAGGTTTTCCGTCTGACACACTTTTCGAATCGAGTTCAACAACCGGAATAATTTCACGCGTAGAACTGGTTACCCAAATTTCGCTGGCGGTTTGTAGCGCAGTAAAGGGGATTTTATCTTCACTGCAAGGGATGTTGTTTTTTCGTGCAAGCTCCAAAATTACATCACGGGTAATGCCGGGTAAAATGTCGTTGCCTTTAGGCGGGGTACACAAAACACCATCAATCACTGCAAAAACATTACTGGCCGCACCTTCAATCACATAACCGTCTTTTATCAAAATGGCTTCGGCGCAGCCTTGGTCTATGGCTTCTTGCCTGTGCAGAATATTGCCCAGTAGCGTGATGGCTTTTACATTGCAAAATTTCCAACGGGTATCATCCATGCTGACCGCTTTTACACCTTGATTTAATCCGGCAAAAGGCACGATAGCCGAACACATGGCAAAAACAGTGGCGGGCGTATTGTCAGGAAAAGCATGATCTCTTTTGGGGGCAGTACCACGGGTTATCTGGAGATAAATATACTGATCAATCTTTGCATCCAGCAAGGGAGTCAATATGTCCTGCCATTGCTCACGGGTATGCGGATTA
Organism: Methylococcaceae bacterium; assembly: GCA_037129595.1. GTDB lineage: Bacteria > Pseudomonadota > Gammaproteobacteria > Methylococcales > Methylomonadaceae > Methylobacter_C. Next base: position 94,621 of record JBAXUR010000002.1, read on the forward strand.
GCCAAACGAATACCCGCCAAGCTGTTTTCCAGACGCTGTAAATGGTCTTGAAAATGAAATAAGTGCCCGGAATAAGACGGTATCACTTCATAAATACCGTCACCAAATAAAAATCCGCGATCCAACACTGAAACTTTTGCCTCATTAAGCGGTAGATATTCGCCGTTTAAATAGACCATCTTATTTTCCATCTTCAGATTTCTCCATCATCATCATAACGCTATCAGAAAGTCTCTGAAAAATATTGCCTTCAGCCACCGCCTTGAGAGCGATCAAATCTTTATCTACAATAACAACGTCACTAAGCGTCACTTTGACTGATCCAAGCTTGGCACCTTCTACAACCGGTGCAGTAATTTTTTTATCAACAACAATAGCCGCTTTAAGATCTTTGTATTGGCGACGCGGTATGGTTGCATAAATATCTTCGGCCAAACCTAATGGTATTGTTTTGCTCTCACCTTTCCAGATTCTAGCTTCGTTTAAAGGTTTTTTTCCTTCATACAGACGGTGCGATTCAAAAAACCGGAAGCCGTAGTTAAGCAATGTCTGATTTTCGTTGGCTCTGGCATTGGCGCTTTTTGCGCCCAAGACGACAGAAATTAGCCGCATGTCTTCTCTTAGCGCCGAAGCTACCAGGCAATAACCGGCGTCATCAGTGAATCCGGTTTTAACACCATCAACCGACTCGTCACGCGACAGCAAGGGGTTGCGGTTATGCTGGGTAATTTGGTTAAAGGTAAATTCTTGTTGCGAAAACCAGCGATAGTAATCTGGAAATTCTTTGATTAAAGCAGACGTAAGAATAGCCAAATCGCGGGCACTGGTGTAATGATCATCCATTGGCAAGCCATCACTGTTTTTGAAATGGCTATGAGTCATTCCCAGTCGGGCAGCATGCTGATTCATCATATCAGCAAAGGTCTCTTCACTGCCTGCAACATGTTCAGCCAATGCGACACTGGCATCATTACCGGATTGAATAATGACGCCTTTTAGTAGATCTTCAACCTTAACCTGATTACCCAGCTCAACAAACATCCGTGAGCCGGATGTTTTCCAGGCTTTTTCGCTAATAGTGGCTGAATCTTCGAGATGTAAGTGGCCATTGGCAAGCTCTCTAAACACCACATAAACCGTCATTATCTTGGTCAGACTGGCGGGAGCGAGCTTGGCATCCGCGTTGTTTTCTGCCAATACTTTACCGGTATGATAGTCCTGTAAGATATAAGCAGTGGCGGCGATGTTGGGTGCGGGCGGGGTTGCAATTTCAGCGTTTTCTGCCTTTGCCTGAAAGAGCGTAACCAGTAGGCCAAAAAATAAAAAGAGGGTAAATTTTTTAAAAGGGTTCATAGCTCTTTAAAATCGACAGTAAAACAAAATTTCCTTACATTGTAGCACGCGAACTGTCAGATTGTTTGGATTCAGTAACAAATTGTGTATCGGTTATGCCTATTCGTGCCAACTGTTCATTCAGTTGATTGGCAGAAGCCGTTGAATTTACCGGTCCGATTTGAACTTTATAAAGGGTGGATTTTTTGTAAGTCGATGAGCGAATATTCGGCTCAGGCAAATTATTGGCGGCAATTTTATTTTTTAAGTTCAGCGCCTTTTTTTCACTGCCAAAACTACCCACCTGCAAATAGACGTGTTGTTCTTGTGTGGCAGCAATTTGTTGCAATTGGGGTAACGCCTGACTAGGCGAGATGGCCTTGATTTCTATGGCGCCGGTGCCGTCTTGTTGCATATCCAGATTTTTTGCAGCAGCGTAGGACAAATCCAACTCTCTGTTGCCAACAAAAGGTCCTCTATCGTTTATTCTAACAATAATGCTGCGATGATTTTCCAGATTGGTTATCTGGGCATAAGAGGGAATCGGTAATGTTTTATGTGCAGCCGTCATGGCATACATATCAAATATTTCGCCGGTTGCTGTTTTTTTGCCATGAAATCCGGGGCCGTACCATGAAGCCACGCCCTGTTTTATGTAATGGGCAATACGTGGAAACAGGCTTTCTTGTTGGGCAAGCTCGGTAGATTCATTATGCGTGTTCATTCGCACTATTGAATGCTGCCTGATTTGTTGACTGGCTAATGCGTGTGGTGCTTGATTTATAAGAATCGGGGGTTGAAAAGCCGTATTAGTTGTTTTAATTTGTTCTGTAGAACACCCGAACAGGGTCATCATTAAAATTGCTAATAGTAGTTTTGTCATGGAATTTTGCCTTTTTTATTTAAAATAGATTGGCTTAACTGATAAACAGCCATGGCATATAAAGGACTGTGGTTGTATCGGGTAATGACATAAAAATTGTCTAATCCCGCCCAGAGTTCTTCGCCCGGTTTTTGCCCTAATGGCTCCTGTTCAAAAGCAAGCAGCTTTACTTTAGTATTTAAAGGAAGTAACCTCGATATTGTTAAGTTAAGTAATTCTAACTTGGCTAAGCTTAAGTCCGGCTTAAGCTCAGGGGTTAATGCAGTTTTATAGGCCTCACCTTTCGCACTCAACGGAATTGCGATAGCTTGTCCCGGCTGCCACTGATGCTTGACAAAATAATTGGCTACACTGGCGATAACATCGCCGTTGTTATGCCAGATATCGCGGTAGTTATCGCCATTAAAATCAACAGCGTACGCCCTAAAACTGCTCGGCATAAATTGTGGCATCCCCATTGCGCCAGCATAAGAACCAACGGGTTCCAGAGGATTAATACGTTCATCCCGGCACAGTAGCAAATAGCTTTCCAGCTCACCAAGAAAGAATGGACTGCGGGGCGGGTAAGCAAAACTCAATGTTGATAGGGCATCAATGACCCGATAATTGCCGGTTTTTTGCCCATAAAAAGTCTCAACACCCAGGATGGCAACAATAATTTCTGCTGGAACCCCGGTCTTTTGTTCGACTGCGCTCAATGCAGACTCATTTTCCCGCCAAAATTTTACACCACCATCAATACGCGCCTCGGTCATAAATATTTTGCGATATTTATACCAAGGCATGCCTTCTGCGGGCTTCGAAATCTTTTTGAGAATAGACTCTTTTATTTCAACCGACTGAAACAAATCGTTAAGTTTGTCTTCATCGAACTGATGGGTGATCACCATTTTATTGATAAACGTATCGACTGACTTCGTATCCTTGATGTTGCCGGCACACGAAATGAGTCCTAGGCACAAGGCGAAAGGCGCAAGGCGCAGGGCGCAAGCTACGTGTTTGAACCAGAATGCAAGCGGGTAATTTTTCGCCTTTAGTTTTACGCCAACGATTTTTGGTGACGTTTCCGATGTCGGTCGGGATTTGAAACCCCAACCGATACGTTTGAAGACTTCAATAACTTTCAAAACATGAGTAACGGGGTTACAAACCCCGTCACGCTTCAGTTTGAACCAGAGTGGATAAATTTTCGCCTTTTGCCTTGTACCTTTAACCTGCACTACACTTACCTAAACTTTTTATGCGTGTGAATTGACATTAAAATGCCAAACCCGGCCAGCAAGGTAACAATAGAGGTACCACCGTAACTGATTAAAGGCAAAGGAACACCGACTACAGGAAGAATCCCGATGACCATGCCGATATTGACAAAAACATAAACAAAAAATGTAAACGCCAGACTGCTTGCCAAGAGCCGACTGTAAGTATCCTGAGCTTGGGACGCGATATACAAACAGCGAGCGATAATTAAAAGATACAAAATCAACAATCCCAGGCAACCAAACAAGCCAAATTCTTCCGCAAATACGGCAAAAATAAAATCGGTAGAACTTTCCGGCAAAAAATCCAGTTCTGATTGCGTACTACCCAGCCAGCCTTTACCGTAAATACCGCCCGAACCAATCGCTATTTTTGATTGAATAATATGGTAACCCCTACCCAGCGGATCAGTTTCAGGGTTTAAAAAAGTAAGCACCCGATCGCGTTGATAACCGTGCATAAAATGCCAAATAAGTGGGGTTAACGAAGCCAGTGCAACGCTGATGACCAACATAAAGCGCCACGAAAGGCCGGCAAAAAACAGTACACCCGCACCCGAACTTGCAACCAGTAAAGCCGTGCCCAGATCAGGTTGTTTGGCGATTAAAAGGGTAGGAATAACAATAAGCAGAGTCGCTATAATCAGCTGTCTGGATTTTGGCGGTAGCGGGTATTCTGCCAAATACCAGGCAATCATCATGGGCGTTGTGATTTTAATCATTTCTGACGGCTGGAATCGAAAAACCCCCAGCTCAAGCCAGCGTTGCGCACCTTTACCGATCTGCCCCATAATTAAAACAGCCACCAGCAAAAAAATACCGATACCAAACAATAAGGTAGAATAACGTTTAAACTGATAAGGATCTATATGCGCCAATATCGTCATTAACAGAAAAGCCAATCCAACACGACCCGCCTGCCGCATTAGCGTGTCGATATCCTGACCGCCAGCACTGTAAAGAACCAAAAAGCTTAGCATCGAAGTCAACAGTAAACCGATAAACAAGGGGATGTCTATGTGTAGCTTTCTAAGCACATTCCCAAGCACTGAAGGCGGCTCAAACTGTTCATGACGGGTTTCAGTTTTCATTATTTTCCTGTAAAAATTGTTTGATAACCAGCCCTGCTATCGGCGCTGCGACTGAGCCACCATGCCCGCCATTTTCAACAACCACCGCGATGGCAATTTTAGGATCAGCAGCCGGAGCAAAAGCAATAAATAGCGCGTGGTCACGAAATTTAAAGTCGATTGCATTTTCATTGTATTTTGCGTTTTGCTTAATCCCCAAAACCTGCGCAGTTCCGGTTTTACCCGCGATTTGATAGTCGATATTGGTATTAATCCCTTTTGCGGTGCCGTGTGCGCTATGAACCACATTGACCATGCCTTCGATAACCTTGTTAACATTATCCGGATTTAATGGCAGGGTAACATTCGGGAGTGTCGGGCCTGGACGGGTACCTTGTGCGCTGACCATTTTATCGACCAGAAAAGGCGTCACTACTTTGCCTTTATTCGCCAACGTTGCCGTGGCTCTGGCTAGTTGTAAAGGCGTAACCTGATGATAGCCTTGACCAATGCCGGTGATAAGCGTTTCCCCCGGATACCAGGCCTGATTTTTTTGCTCCTGCTTCCACTCACGCGAAGGCAATAATCCGGCTTTCTCGCCAATCAGGTCAATACCGGACTTTTCACCAAAGCCCATTTTTTGTAAAAAACTGTGCATGCGGTCGATACCCAGTATTGATGCCAGACGATAAAAATAAACGTCGCAAGATTCCGTAATGGCTCGACTTAAATCCACCGAACCATGCCCCCCTTTTTTCCAATCCCGATAGCGGTGACTGACGCCAGGCAATTGATAATAGCCTGGACATAACAGCTTTTGCTGAGGACTAATGGCTTCATACTCAAGACCCGCCAATGCAATAAACGGCTTAATGGTCGATCCGGGTGGATAAAGCCCACGCAAGGCGCGGTTATAGAGCGGTTGATTTTCAGAGGCTTGCAGTGCTTGATAAGCCTCATTGGCGATGCCGACTACAAAAGGGTTTGGATCAAAGCCCGGACGACTGACGAAGGCCAAGACACCACCGGTTTTAATATCAATGGCAACGACTGCACCATTAAAGGAATCCAAGGCATCGTAGGCGGTTTTTTGTAAATCAATATCCAGCGTTAAATAGAGATTTGTGCCGGGATCTGGCGTGACTTCGTGCAGGGTATTAAGCAATCGGGCCTGAACATTGGTTTCTATTTCCGCATAACCGGTTTTGCCATGCAGCTCATTTTCATAAGAACTCTCTATGCCCAACTTGCCCACATGCGTAGAGCCCCTGTATTCAGCGAGGGGTAACTCTTTAATTTCTGCCTCATTAATACGGCCCACATAGCCAATGACATGCGCCGCCAAATCACTGTAAGGGTAGTGTCTAACCAACTGGGTATGAATATCGACGCCCCGAAAATACGGCCGAACAACGGCAAACTTTGCCAATTCTTCATCGTTCAGGCTTAATAACAGCGGCGTGCTGACGAAACGTTTTTGGCGCTTGCGTAATTTTTGATATTGCTCAATTTTTTCATCGGGTATATCGAGCAATTTTTGCAGACGTAACAAGGTTTCATCCATATTACTGATCTGCTCCGGGATAAGCTCCAAACTATAAGACGGCATGTTTTCGGCCAACACTTTTCCGTGTCGGTCATAAATAATGCCTCGGGTAGGCACCAAAGGAACGATTTTAATGCTGTTATCTTTTGCCAGTGATGAATAATGTTCGTGGCCTACAATTTGTAGATAAATTAAACGAACAATCAGACCCGATGTTAATAGAATAATGACCACAAAAGCGGCGACAATGCGATTAAGAAATAGACGATTTTCTACTGAGTGGTCTTTAATGGCGTATAGAGTGGACATAAGTTACAGCGTATTCTATTTAATGCGTTGTGACAAACCAACAAAGCGCAGCACGCCATAAACCAAGGGCCAAGCTAACGTACCGGTAAAAACAGGTAACCAGAAAGAAGCGTGAAGTTGTGCCGGATGCTGAAGGTTTTTTATAAAAAACAGCAACAGTTGCGACAATAGCAGACAGAAAAAGACAAACAAGCCCTGTTGCAGAAAAGGAAATTGACGCAACTGTTTGTGCAATTTAAGGCAAATATAGATAACCAGTGAATAAGCCAACGCATATTGCCCCAATAATCGACCGGTCAACACATCGGTCAACAAGCCAAATGTCCAGGCATGAAAAATACCCACGCGGTCAGGCAGGGCAAGTGACCAGTAAATCAGCACCAAAAGCACCCAGTCAGGATTAAACGCCGCTATTTCGCCGGGCCAAGGCGCAATTCTTAAACACATTGCCCCTATCAGCGTCAGGATAATTCTAAAAAATCCCACATAATTATTTAACTGCATCAGTTTGGGTCTCCGCTTCGTTTGCTGTTGGCTTTGAAATGAGCGGAACCGGTGTGGATTTGCTCCAGACAATCATTAATTCTCTGTTACGATCCAACAAGGCTTTTGGGGTCGCCGTAATGGTTGCGAAGGCTTTATTGGGTTGCGAGGTAAACTCATCAACCACCGCCACCGGATAACCTTGCGGAAAAGTACCACCCAACCCTGATGTTATTAGTAAATCACCCGGACGAATATCGGCATTACTGGGCAAGAAAGGCAGTACCAGCCGATTTAGCTGACCGCTACCCACGGCAATGGTTAATAAACCATTGCGATTAACTTGAACCGGAATCGCATGATTGGGATCAGTAATCAGCATAATTTCGGAAGTGAACGGCAAGGCCCGAAAAACCTGACCGACAACCCCGTTTGCATCCAATACCGGTTGCTGGGGATGCACACCAAAACGGGTACCTTTGTTGACGACGACAATATGCTCGTAAGGTGCCATATTAACGGACAACAATTCGGCAACCAAAACCTGTTCACCCAGCTTAAAGGAGTTTTCCAATAACGCCCGCAAACGAATATTTTCTTTTTCCAGCGCCTCAAATTTAAGTAATCGGGTTTGATGAATGAGCTGTTCTTCACGCAGCCTTTCATTTTCCATTTTTAGGGTTCCGTATGAGCTAACCGAATCGGCCGCCTGATCAACCAGAACGGTAGGCAAATCAACCAGATATTTTAAGGGATCAACAAAAAAAGATAGTGTCGTGCGTAACGGGATCAATTTTAAACTACTGTATTCAGTTGCCAATAAAACAACAGAAGCAATAACGGCTACCAGAAGTCGGGTATTGATTGAGGGGCCGGTGGCAAATAAAAGTTTTATAGCGGTGCCTCGTATTAGTTAAAGATGCAGCAACTCAAGTTAGACATAGCCTTGAAAAAACAATTTATCCACGAAAAAGTTCAAAGCGACTTCAAGCTACAAACCGTTACCCAAAGGGAAAAAAGTTGTATAAACCCGTTGCCTAACTTATTTCGTGTAGCCCGAAAGTGCCGGCTTTTGGCTTTCGTGGATGAATCGTTTTTTAGGACAGGACGTTTATTATTCTAACGAAAAAGTTGAGAATCCTTTTTTATCCAACATTTCCAAAACCATACCGCCACCTCTGGCAACACAGGTCAAAGGATCATCGGCAATATGCACCGGCAGACCGGTTTCTTCCGCTATCAGGCGGTCAATATCTTTCAGTAATGCGCCGCCACCGGTTAAATAGATACCCCGGTTGGCAACATCTGAACCCAATTCTGGCGGGGTTTGTTCCAACGCCACTTTTACGGCGCCGACAATACCGGATAAAGGCTCTTGCAAGGCTTCCAAAATTTCATTGCTGTTTAAAGAAAAACTGCGCGGAATGCCTTCAGCCAGATTGCGGCCTCTAACCTCTATTTCCCTGACCTCATTACCAGGATAAGCCGTGCCAATTTCCAGCTTGATTCTTTCCGCCGTGGCTTCACCAATTAAAGTGCCATAGTTTCTACGGACATAATTGATGATGGCTTCGTCAAAACGATCACCACCGATACGAACAGAATTTGAATAAACGATACCGTTGATTGATATTACAGCCACTTCAGAAGTACCGCCGCCTATATCCAGTACCATTGATCCACAGGCTTCTTCGACCGGCAAACCGGCACCTATCGCCGCCGACATGGGTTCTTCAATTAAATAAACCTCGCGAGCTCCCGCCATGGCAGCAGATTCACGAATAGCGCGGCGCTCGACTTGTGTTGAACCGCACGGTACACAAATTAAAATACGAGGACTGGGACGTAACCACCTATTTTTTTTGTGAACTTTTTCGATAAAAAACCGTAACATACGCTCAGTGATTGCAAAGTCGGCAATAACGCCGTCTTTAAGCGGCCGGATTGCCGTAATATTGCCGGGTGTACGTCCCAGCATTTGTTTGGCATCGGCACCGACAGCAGCAATGGTTTTTGAGCCACGAATTTTGTCTTCTTTAATGGCAACGACAGAGGGTTCGTTAAGCACAATACCTTGCCCTGGAATGTATATCAATGTATTAGCGGTTCCCAGGTCTATCGAGAGGTCGTTGGAGAAAAGACCGCGAATTCTTTTAAACATCTTTGCCTGTTTCCTTTAAAGAATAAAAAATAGAGGTACTTTATCAATCAAGAGGGTATTTGAGCAAGATATAAGTATGATTTTTGTAGTAATATACGCGGCAAAGGTAAAAGGTGAAAGATACAAGGTAAAAGATGAAAGGTAAAAGATGAAAGGCACAAGGCACAAGATGCAAGGTTAAAGGCAAAAACGGGCGTGTTGAAAATCAGGTTTTTTCACCTTTAGCCTTGTGCCTTTCGTCTAGCCTTCAGTTTTGGCATCGTCGTAAATAGTTACACTGAAATTTTAATTAGGGAGACAAAGATGTCGTTAACGGCAGATGATGTGAACAAAATTGCGCATTTGGCGCGTTTGGGAATTGACCACCAAGATGTTGAATCTTACGCGAAAGACCTGTCCGGTATCCTGGATTTAATGACCCAAATGAGTGAATTAAATACCGACAATGTCGAGCCTATGGCTCACCCCATGGATCAGGCGCAACGGTTAAGAGCGGATGTGGTCACCGAATCAAATAACCGGCAAAAATTTCAGGCTATCGCGCCACAAGTCGAAGCGGGACTTTATCTGGTTCCCAAAGTCATTGAGTAACAGGAACGCCACATAATGCACACTAAAACATTAATAGAATTAGCCCAAGGTTTGCGTTCAAAAGAATTTTCAAGCGTCGAGTTAACCCAAACGTTTTTAGATCGAATCCGGCAACACCAGGACCTTAACGCCTATATAACCGTCACCGAAACGGTTGCCCTGCAAAATGCCCAAGCCGCCGATACCCGCTTGGCTAACGGCACCGCTGGTTTATTAACCGGCATACCCATTGCCCAAAAAGATATTTTTTGTACCCTGGATGTTAAAACCACCTGTGGTTCTAAAATGCTCGATAATTTTTCCGCGCCTTATAACGCTACCGTCGTAGAAAAATTTAATCAAGCCGGTGCCGTCATGTTGGGCAAACTCAATATGGATGAGTTTGCCATGGGGTCTTCCAACGAAACCAGTTATTACGGTGCCGTTAAAAATCCCTGGAATATCAATACCGTTCCCGGTGGTTCATCAGGCGGTTCGGCTGCCGCTGTCGCAGCGCGACTGGCCGTGTGCGCAACCGGCACCGATACCGGCGGCTCTATCCGCCAGCCTGCGGCCTTATGCGGCATTACCGGATTAAAACCCACTTACGGTCGCGTATCCCGCTACGGCATGATTGCTTATGCCTCCAGTCTGGATCAGGGCGGCCCCATGGCACGAAGCGCAGAAGAGGCTGCGATTATGTTGCAAACCATGGCCGGGTTTGATGAAAAAGACTCAACCAGTGTGGATCTGCCCGTACCTGATTATTGTGCGGGTCTGAATAACTCGCTGGCCGGTTTAAAAATCGGTTTGCCCAAAGAATTTTTTGGCGAAGGTTTAAACAGCGATGTGGCGGCAACTCTTGAAACAGCGCTTAATGAATACCGTAAATTAGGCGCGGAGATTAAAGAAATCTCCATGCCTAATCTTAAGCTGGCCATTCCTGCTTATTATGTAATTGCACCTGCTGAATGTTCTGCCAACTTGTCACGTTTCGATGGCGTGCGTTATGGCTATCGTTGTGAAAATCCGGTAGATTTGGCTGACCTTTATACCCGCTCTCGCGGCGAAGGCTTTGGCAAAGAAGTTAAGCGCCGTATTCTTATGGGGACTTATGCGTTATCCACCGGATATTACGATGCTTATTACCTTAAAGCGCAAAAAATCCGGCGCTTAATCAGTGAAGACTTCAAAAATGCGTTAACGGAAGTTGATGTCATTATGGGCCCGGTCACGCCGACCACTGCTTTTGGCATTGGCGAAAAAATGAGCAATCCGATAGAAATGTATTTATCCGACATTTATACCATTGCCATCAACCTTGCCGGTGTCCCTGCCCTGTCAGTTCCTGCCGGATTTGTGGCGGGCATGCCCGTGGGTTTACAAATTATCGGCAATTATTTTGCCGAAGACCGCTTGTTAAATATCGCCCATCAGTACCAGCAAGTAACCGATTGGCATTTACACACCCCTAAAGGTTTTGAGTAAGGATATCGTGATGGAATGGGAAACAGTTATCGGCCTGGAAGTGCATGCACAACTGGCCACACAATCAAAAATTTTTTCCGGCGCGGCTACGGCTTATGGCGCGGAACCCAACACCCAAGCCTGTGCCGTTGACTTGGGCTTGCCCGGTGTTTTGCCGGTATTAAATGAAGAAGCCGTGCGCATGGCTGTCATTTTTGGCATGGCCATCGAGGCGCATATCGCCCCGCACTCGGTATTTGCCAGAAAAAATTATTTTTACCCCGACTTGCCTAAAGGCTATCAAATCAGCCAAATGGATCATCCTATTGTCGGTGTTGGACATTTGGATATTGACGTTGACGGCATCACCAAACGTATCGGCGTTACTCGCGCTCATTTGGAAGAAGATGCCGGCAAATCATTGCATGAAGATTTTCATGGCTTGACCGGAATCGATTTAAACCGTGCCGGTACGCCCTTGCTGGAAATCGTCTCGGAACCGGACATGCGCTCTGCCAAAGAAGCGGTTGCTTACATGCGTAAATTGCATGAACTGGTACGCTATCTGGGCATTTGTGACGGCAACATGCAGGAAGGCTCGTTCCGTTGTGACGCCAACGTATCCGTGCGTCCCAAAGGCCAAGCAGAATTTGGCACCCGTGCCGAGATTAAAAATATCAACTCGTTTAAATTTGTTGAAAAAGCCATTAATCACGAAGTGGAACGGCAAATTGAGCTGATAGAAAACGGCGGCAGAGTCGTTCAGGAAACCCGCTTGTATGATTCGGTAAAAGATGAAACCCGTTCCATGCGCAGCAAGGAAGAAGCCAATGATTACCGCTACTTTCCCGACCCCGATTTATTGCCGGTTATCATTGACGAAGCCTTTAAAGCGCAGATAAAAGCCGCCTTGCCGGAATTGCCACAGGCTAAAAAACAACGTTTTAAAAGCCAATACAGCCT
>JBAXUR010000020.1:0-39380 GCA_037129595.1 Methylococcaceae bacterium
ACCTTGAGCAGACCGCCGGGCAAGTGTTGCTGCTGCCCGCCAATGCCAACATGACAGCGCTGTCCTACCGTCCCGAGCAAGTTACCATTCAGGGCGTGTTGGTGGGGCAAATGCGCAGTTACCGATCACATTAAGTACACACATTAAGTCTATTCTTATCACGAGGAGAACTACCATGCACCCTAAAATTCACATGCACGATCAAGTATTCAACAAAGTTAACGACATAATGAAGCATTACAAAAGAACGCCGGTAGAACAGTTGCTGTACTTTATCAAGCACTTTATCAAGCACGCCTCCGTTGTTTGATGGCCGCGCTGACTCCTCCCGTGGCGGCACTATCTTAACGTCGCCACCCCGCCTGGCATTTGTTGATCTGGAAACCACCGGTGCCAACGCCCTGGTGGATCGCATTACCGAGATTGGCGTGGTGCTGGTCGATGAATACGGCGTGCGGGAGTGGAGCCGGTTGCTGCAGCCGCAAACCCGCATCCCGGCCTTCATCGAACAATTAACCGGCATAACCAACGCCATGGTGGCGGATGCCCCGCGTTTTGAGGCGGTTGCCGAAGAACTGGCCGCGCTGTTACACGGCTATCTGTTTATTGCCCATAATGCCCGCTTTGATTACGGCTTTCTGAAGAACGAATTCAAACGCTCAGGGCTGACGTTTCGGCCGACGGTGTTGTGTACCGTCAAATTGTCCAGGGCGCTGTTTCCCCAGTACAAACATCACAATCTCGACAGCCTGATTGAACGCTACGGCCTGACCGTCACCGCCCGACACAGAGCGCTTGGCGATGCCCGACTTATTCATCAATTTTGGCAGCAGCTCCACTTAACACAGGCAGATGCCCTTATCACCGATACCGTACAAAAACTGGTTGCACGCTCCAGCCTGCCGTCACATATTGATCGCAGGCTGATCGACGATCTGCCCGCGTCACCCGGCGTGTATCTGTTTTATGGTGAAAATGACTTACCGTTATATATCGGCAAAAGCACGAATATCAGACAGCGGGTATTATCACATTTCTCCGCCGATCACAGCCATGGCAAGGAAATGAGTTTATCGCAACAACTACGCCGTATCGACTGGATAGAAACGGCGGGTGAATGGGGTGCGCTGCTGAAAGAAGCCACCCTTATCAAGACCCTGCAGCCGATACATAATCGGCGTTTGCGCCGCAACAATGCCTTGTGCGCATGGCAACTGCAACAACAGGCCGACCATCTGCGTCCGGTGCTGGCGTGGGCTGACGACCTTGATTTTGGTGAGCAGGCCAACCTGCATGGCCTTTATCACAACCAACGCGATGCCCAAAAAGCGCTCCGCACCATGGCGGATCAACATCAGTTATGCTTAAGCGTAGTAGGTCTCGAAAAGACCTCAAAGGGACGTCCTTGTTTTGCCCGGCAGTTAAAAAAATGTCAAGGTGCCTGTATCGGTGAAGAAAAGCCGGTCGATCATGCCGCGCGACTGCTGATAGCGATGACTAAGCTTAAACTTGCCACGTGGCCCTATGCCGGTGTGATGGGTCTTCAGGAAGGTGATGAGCTACATGTCCTTGATCACTGGTGTTACTTGGGCACCGCCAAAAGTGAAGCAGAAGTACATGACTTGTTAAGCGCCAGTCGACCCGCCTTTGATCGGGATACTTATATGATTCTGATTAAAGCCCTGAAGAAATCGGTGCGCTTGATACACCTTGAGCGGGGCTATGCACATCTGTGATGGTATGAGTAATCGTCACGACTCATACGCGTGTTCGGCTGAGTAATCTGGGGAGGGGGAATCGTGCTAATAAACTCGAACGTATGACTGACGAAAAAATAGCGGTTGCTGATTATGCAAAAGCGGTCATTCAAACTGAGCAAATTAAGGGATAGTCGACCGTCAAAAATCGACCCAAACCGGTCATAGGCTCACAATATCCGACCGTCCGGTTCCCTACGCAAAGCAGCCAGTCGATTCTGGCGAACTAACTGACAGTAACGACGATTAGCGGACTATCACCGTGAGCAAGTCGATCAAAAAAATCAGCATTATTTGTAATTCTTAACGTATGTAAAACGTGAACACGTTTAGGAATACTAAAGCCACTTATTTTTCGAGTTAGTACCTATAGGTATTCTTACGTATTGACAATTTAGTTCGAAATATTATAATTTTTTCTCAATTGTTGGAAGGCATGGGCGTTTTACATCTTCACGTAAATTCTCGATGACCGTCAGCGGTCAAAAACAGCTCTTCGCTATGCCTCAGCTCCATCCTATCAGGCTACAAAAATGGTTCGTTAATAAAAACACTCCATTATTGTAGTTTTTTGCTGTAAATAACCTTCCTAAGGTTAAGCCCATCACAAGCTAGGCGTTTAAAGTTATCGATCCCGAGTGGAAAGCTATACTCTAAAATGTCGTCTTTATGAAGGTAGCCAGATAGGAGACTTTTTGTGGAGGGGACGATGAGCGAAAACGAGAATAAGGAACCTGCTCAGCCAGCAGCATCAGGTAAACAGGATAATCTGGTTCATGCGCCGACGTTAAACTTGCCTAAAGGTGGCGGTGCCATTCGCGGCATGGGGGAGAAGTTCGCGGCAAATCCTGTCACAGGCACTGGCTCCATGTCAATTCCCATTGCCACCAGTCCTGGCCGATCCGGCTTTGGTCCGCAGCTTTCTCTTTCCTACGACTCAGGCTCCGGCAACGGCCCCTTTGGCTTGGGCTGGAATCTCCCGCTTCCCTCCATCACGCGTAAAACTGATAAGGGTTTGCCTTACTATAACGATGCCGATGAGTCTGATGTATTTATATTGTCCGGCGCAGAAGATCTGGTTCAGGTGCTGGCTAACATTCTGCTCCCCGCCTACGATGACAAAAGCGCCCCCGGTTACGTTATTTACTTTTACCGCCCACGAATAGAAGGGCTATTTGCCCATATCGAACGCTGGCTAAACACAACCTCTGGTGAAAGCCATTGGCGCACTATTTCCAAAGACAATATTACAACGATTTTTGGCAAGACCAAAAACTCCTGCATCGTCGATCCGACCGACAGCACCCGCATCTTTAGCTGGCTCATCACTGAATCCTATGATGATAAAGGCAATGCTATTTTTTACGAATACAAGGCAGAAGATGCGACAAACATCGACTTAAGTACGCAAGCAAATGAACGTAACCGCACCCGCACCGCCAACCGCTATTTAAAACGCATTAAATACGGCAATACCACCCCACGGCAAGATAACGAAGACCTTAGTCAACGTAAGGATTGGCTATTCGAAGTCGTATTCGATTATGGCGAACACTACGAAGATACCGCCAACCAAACATGCATTATCGATTTTGAAGGCAATAACCACACATGGCCCGTCAGAACCGATCCGTTTTCCACTTACCGCCCCGGCTTTGAATTACGCGCCTACCGGCTTTGCCGCCGCATACTGATGTTTCATCACTTCAAAGAATTGGACACACCCAATTATCTGGTTAAATCCACAGGATTCCAATACACCGAAAGCCCGGTCTTTTCACTGATAAGCTCAGTGACACAATCCGGTTATGAGCTCGTGCTCAATCAAGATAACACCTACCACAAACGCTCATTACCCCCATTAGATTTTAAATATTCACAAGCCGAGATCAAGGATCAAATACAGACACTAGATGATGAAAGCCTGCACAATTTACCGGAAGGACTGGATGGTGTTCGTTATCAATGGGTCGATCTCGATGGCGAAGGCTTGACCGGCATACTGACCGAACAGGCTGATGCGTGGTACTACAAGCGCAATATCGGCAACGGCAAATTCGCCGAACAGGAGCAGGTAGCCCGCAAACCCTCGCTCGCCGCCTTGGCTTCAGGAAGACAACAACTGCTCGATCTTGCTGGCGACGGTCAACTGGATCTCGTCGAATTAGAACCACCCCTGGCAGGTTTTTATGAACGTACCGTCGATGAAAACTGGGATCCGTTCGTTCCGTTCAAATCTTTGCCCAATATTGCCTGGCATGATCCTAATCTCAAATTCATCGATTTGACCGGTGATGGCCATACTGATGTGTTGATCAGCGAAGACAATGCCTTTACTTGGTATGGCTCATTAGCTGAAGCCGGTTTCGGACCCGCTCAAAGAGTCAATCAGACACTTGAAGAAGAACGTGGCCCACGCCTGGTATTTGCCGACGGCACTCAATCGATTTATCTCGCCGACATGAGTGGCGATGGCCTGACTGACCTCGTGCGCATACGCAATACCGAAGTGTGCTATTGGCCCAATTTAGGTTACGGACGTTTTGGTGCGAAAGTCACGATGGACGATGCGCCGCACTTCGACTACCCGGATCAATTTGACCAACGCCGTATCCGACTCGCCGATATCGACGGCTCCGGCCTCGTCGACATCATTTACCTGGCGACGGACGGCGTCAAACTCTATTTCAACCAAAGCGGCAATAGTTTCAGTCCAGTACGCATACTCGCTGGTTTCCCCAAAACCGATAATCTCAGCGCAGTACAGGTGGCCGATTTATTTGGTAACGGCACCGCCTGCCTGTTGTGGTCATCCCCATTGCCAAGCGCAGCCCGCAGCCCGTTACGTTATATCGACCTGATGGGTGGCAAAAAACCGCATTTACTGCTCGAAACAACCAACAATCTCGGGGGCAAAACCAAGGTTGAATATGTAGCCTCCACCCAGTTTTATCTCACCGATAAATTGGCAGGAAATCCGTGGATTACCAAATTGCCTTTCCCTGTGCATGTCGTTGCCAAGGTTACTGTCATCGATCAATGGCGTGACACGGAATTCAGCAGCACTTACAGCTATCATCATGGCTACTTTGATGGTATTGAACGCGAGTTTCGCGGCTTTGGCCGTGTT
Organism: Methylococcaceae bacterium; assembly: GCA_037129595.1. GTDB lineage: Bacteria > Pseudomonadota > Gammaproteobacteria > Methylococcales > Methylomonadaceae > Methylobacter_C. The sequence goes on from JBAXUR010000020.1 coordinate 4,888, forward strand.
GAACAAGTGGATGTGGAGAACTATGACATCTTTGCAGAAGGCAACATTGCAAGTCCTTACATCACGGATGACAAAACACTCTACCAGCCGCCCATCAAAACCATTACCTGGTACCACACCGGCGCAGCCATAGACAGGGATCGCATTCTTACCCAGTTTTCCCATGAATATTTTCCTGCCCGCTACCACAGCGATTTTCAGGAAAAACCTTTGCCAGAGCCTGAACTGCCGACTGATTTAAGCGCAGACGAATGGCGTGAAGCCCTGCGTGCTTGTAAAGGCATGGTATTAAGGCGAGAAAGCTATGAACTCGATGTGGATGCACTTCACGCAACGGAGTCCAAAGATATTCCGGTGCGCCTCTACTCAGCAGCTACACACAATTGCAATATTCAGCGCATACAGCCGCGAGGTGAAAACAAACATGCAGTGTTTCTTGTTACTGAAAGCGAAGCGCTCAGCTATTACTATGAACTTCCACTGCCTAAGGAACCCGCTGCCCAAGTCAGTCCCGACCCACGCATTTCGCACACGCTAAACCTGCGGCATGATAAGTACGGTAATCCCCAGCAGTCCGTTGCAATCACCTACGGGCGTGTGGTTTCAGACTCACATGCAGAATTGCCAACTGCAGATTCTATAAACTTCGTCTTAATAGACAAGTTGCAGGCACAAGCCCACATTGCCTATTCAGAAACACGCTATACCCAAGATGTCATCCTGCCGGAACGAACTGCAGGCCAGACAACTCCCATCAAACACCATCGGCTACGTGGACCCAATGAAGTAAAAACTTACGAAATCACAGGCATACCCACACCAGCCAATCTTTACTTTACTATTGGAAATCTGCGCAACTATATCTTTTGTGAGGATTCTTTCTACCCTCCCACCGTTCCAGCCGGTCAACAAATCAGCCTGACATCGCTGCAATATCACCAGCAGCCTCAGGCAAATACACCCCATCGCCGGATTGTTGAGCATGCTTGTACGCTCTACTTTGATGATGGGGATGACAGCACGGGTAAACCTAAAACGCCTGTCGACCCACTGCCATTAGGCCAACTCGGCCCACGCGGATTGAAGTACGAAGATTATAAATTGGCGCTAACCGACGACCTGCTCGACGCGGTTTTCAAGCGGTACAATCCACAGACAGGGGCCTTACTGGACGACAAGCTGACTTGGGAAATAGAAAGCGGTATCACCACCCGTGAGCACTTTGCAGAACCCATTGAACCCGATTCGCACTACCTTAAAAGCGGTTACATCCTCGGGATTGGCATTAACTCTACGCTTACTGATCAATACTGGATGCGTTCCGGCACTGCGGGTTTTGCAGTCGATGCCAATTACCATTTTTATCTGCCTGAAGAATACACCGACCCTTTCGGCAACAAAACCAAGCTGATATATGACTTGCGCGATTTGTATGTTCAGTCCAGTCAAGATGCACTAGGCAACACGGGTAGTATTACCCGATTTGATTACCGCGTGCTTGCCCCAAGCGAGATGGTAGATGCCAACGGCAATCACTCGGAAGTGGTTTTTGACATCTTGGGCTTACCCGTTGCCGCTGCAATTAAAGGCAAAGAGCTTGCTGCCAATAAATGGGAAGGTGACGATTTAACAGGCTTTGACTTTTCCTTGCGTAACCCTTCATCGCAAGCTATTCAGGCGTTTTGCACAGCTACCGAAATGAATGAAACAACAGCAAGGGATTGGCTAGGCAGAGCTACAACGCGTTTTGTGTATCACTTTGGTGATGAGAATGGCGAATGGAACAAACGCATGGCAGGCACTTGCAGCATTACGCGTGAACGCCACCAATCTCAAGTTGATATTGATACCGAAACGGACATTAAGAAAAAACACCCGATTCAAGTCTCGCTTGAATGCTCCGATGGTGGCGGCAACGTGCTGATGAAAAAAGTTCAAGCTGAATCCGACCCAACACTGCCGCTAGACAAGCAGAAATTACGCTGGATCATCAACGGCCTCATCGTGCTCAATAACAAAGGCAAGCCGGTCAAACAATACGAACCCAGTTTTAGTGAGCAAGGTTTTGGCTGCGAGATGCCGCCCGCAAAAGGTGTCACAACAGTTATCTACTACGATGCAGCCGGCCGCACCGTGCGCACTGAAAAGCCCGATGGCGTCTTTAGTAAAGTAGAATTTTCGCCATGGCATGTTAAAACTTTTGACGCCAACGATACCGTGCTCGAAAGTCAATGGTATTCAGACTGCAAGCCGGTTCCGAATAACCAGCCATTACCGCGCGATCCAATAACACAGGAATTGACCGTTACGCCCGATCAGCACGCCGCATGGCTGGCAGCGCACCACGCCGACACCCCTGCACTTACCCTGCTCGATAGCCTGGGCCGAGAAGTCATTGCCATTGCACATAATCGTGTGGAGGATGAGAAGGGTACCTACTCGGTGGGTGGCAAGCACTACCGCAATGAATACTACACCACCTATACCAAGCTCGATGCCGAAGGCAAACCGCTTTGGATTCGCGATGCTCTCGGCCATCTGGTCATGCAATACATCTACCCGCCCATGGCCAATGATGACGCGAGCAATGTTCTCCCGACCAACGCTGTGCCGTGTTATGACATTGCCGGCAATTTGCTATTCCAGCACAGCATGGATGCAGGCGACCGCTGGACGATCAATGATGCCGCCGGGAAACCCCTGCTTGCCTGGGATATTAACGAGCGACAAGACAAAAACAATGCTATGGTCAGTGAAAACCGGCTTTACTCAACAGAGTACGATGCTCTTCATCGCCCGGCAAAGTTATGGTTAAAAATCAACGATGCCTCCTACATCATGGTTGAGCGATACGAATACCGGGATACTCAATTGCCGGATGGCACCCACAATCCGCAACTGGATCAGGACAAAGCCGCCAACCTGATCGGCCAGCTTGTCAGACACTACGATCCCAGCGGTCTTATTGAAACCATTGCCTTAGACTTCAAAGGCAGCCTATTGGAAGTGCAACGCCGTTTGGTGAAAGAAGCTAAAGACACCGTTACCGATTGGCAAGGCAACCTGGAACAAAAACTATCAACCGAAACCTTTATACAAATCACCGAATACGACGCACTCAAACGCATGACGCGGCTTTATAACTGGCATCGGGCAAACAAACCCGTTGCGGTTTACCTTCCAAAATACAGCGAGCGCGGCGTGTTAAAAAGTGAAGCACTGATTGTGGGCGCTACCAAGACCAATACATCAGCAGGTTACACAGGCGGCAAAGAGACGAATGCAATTGATGAAATTCGTTACGATGCCAAAGGGCAAAGGCAATATCTCAAATTGGGTAACGGTGCTATTACCACCTACAGCTACGACCCAAAAACCTTCCGCCTTGTTAATCTGCACACATGGAGAGGAAAGAATGAAACCTGTAGTGCAGGCACCGGTTCCGTTTTCGTGGATGACCACATTATCCAGGACTTGCATTATTGGTACGATCCGGTAGGCAACATTACCGAAATTCAGGATCCCGCATTCAAGGTTGTTTTCTTCGATAAACAGAAGGTCGAGCCGATTAATCGCTACGAATACGATGCCTTGTATCGGCTGATAAAGGCTACGGGCAAAGAAAACGCTGCCGCCACTGACGCACCATCAAATATCGAAGCGGAACCTTTACAGAATAAATTCCCTTGCCTTGCTGACAATACCCTTCGGAACTATACCCAAACTTATCAATATGACTCGGTAGGTAACATAAAACAAATGTGTCACGCAGCAGGCCCGTTGGGTAGTTGGACACGCCATTATGCTTATGCCTTCGACGATCCTGAACAACAAGCCAGTAACCGTTTGTGGCGAACATGGCAAGGTGATGATAACTGGGATAGTGTTAAAGCTACCAATAAAGTTACCTACACCTACGATACCCACGGCAGCATGCTTAATCTGGCCAATGTACCGGATGAATTTCGGGTGCTATGGGATCACCGCGATATGATCGGCACTATCAACCTAGGCGGCGGTGGCTTTGCGCACTATCAATATGATGCAGGCAAGCAACGTATGCGTAAAACTATAGTAGGAGACAATGGCAATGTTGTTGAAGAGCGTATTTACCTCGGAGGGCTGGAGCTTTATCGGCGGTCATTAAAGGATGTAGTAAAAGAAGAAATTGAAACCCCCCGAGCGGGACGGGGTATGCACCCCGTCCCAAAGGCTTGAAAGGTTGTCGGAAAAGCAATGGAAGCATCAGCACGACCGGTGATAAACATTACGAACGGGATGAATATCCCATCCGGCTGTTGTCTGGAAAATAAGTTTTTTATAAACATAATGAAGAAAAAAGGAGACCAATTCCATGCCATCACGCCGAGTCGCCGCTGACCTGAATGCCGGAACCTATTACCTGACGCTGACAATCCAGCGTTGGTATTACCTGTTCGACCGTCACAATCGCTGGCAGATTCTGGCCGAGTCGTTGCGTTACTACGAAGCGGGACGGGGTATGTACCCCGTCCTAAACGTTTGAAATGTGGTGGTATGAGGAAAAGCGTGTCCATAGCGGTGCCTTTTGAGCGGGACGGGGTATGTACCCCGTCCTGAACGTTTGAAGGTGCGATAGGATTGAAAATCGTTGATGTGTGGCAGAAGCACGAGATAAAGGTTACCTCAGCGTGACCAGGGATAAACGTTTCGGACGGGATGAATATCCCATCCGGCTGTTGTCTGGAAAATAAGTTTTTATTGTCATAATGAAAGACAAAGGAGGCCAAAACCATCGGAGCGGGACGGGGTATACACTCCGCGGAGCGGGACGGGGTATGTTACCCCGTCCCAAACGTTTAGGATATAGTGGTAGTTGGCAGTGTTGTGATGCCGATAGCAACAAACGTTACGGACGGGATAAAAACCAAGCGGGATGGGGTATGTACCCCGTCACAAACGTTTGAAACGTGGCGAGATGATTAAACGCACAACCGGAGCCAAGGCAAACGTTACGAAGGGAATAAATATCCTGTCCAGCTGTTGGTGATGCCCCCGAGCGGGACGGGGTATGCACCCCGTCCCAAAGGCTTGAAAGGTTGTCGGAAAAGCAATGGAAGCATCAGCACGACCGGTGATAAACATTACGAACGGGATGAATATCCCATCCGGCTGTTGTCTGGAAAATAAGTTTTTTATAAACATAATGAAGAAAAAAGGAGACCAATTCCATGCCATCACGCCGAGTCGCCGCTGACCTGAATGCCGGAACCTATTACCTGACGCTGACAATCCAGCGTTGGTATTACCTGTTCGACCGTCACAATCGCTGGCAGATTCTGGCCGAGTCGTTGCGTTACTACGAAGCGGGACGGGGTATGTACCCCGTCCTAAACGTTTGAAATGTGGTGGTATGAGGAAAAGCGTGTCCATAGCGGTGCCTTTTGAGCGGGACGGGGTATGTACCCCGTCCTGAACGTTTGAAGGTGCGATAGGATTGAAAATCGTTGATGTGTGGCAGAAGCACGAGATAAAGGTTACCTCAGCGTGACCAGGGATAAACGTTTCGGACGGGATGAATATCCCATCCGGCTGTTGTCTGGAAAATAAGTTTTTATTGTCATAATGAAAGACAAAGGAGGCCAAAACCATCGGAGCGGGACGGGGTATACACTCCGCGGAGCGGGACGGGGTATGTTACCCCGTCCCAAACGTTTAGGATATAGTGGTAGTTGGCAGTGTTGTGATGCCGATAGCAACAAACGTTACGGACGGGATAAAAACCAAGCGGGATGGGGTATGTACCCCGTCACAAACGTTTGAAACGTGGCGAGATGATTAAACGCACAACCGGAGCCAAGGCAAACGTTACGAAGGGAATAAATATCCTGTCCAGCTGTTGGTGATGCCTTAAATTGGCGCGTATGGGATAAATACCCCGTCCAGCAATTAGGCAGCCAGTTATAAATAAAAAATAATAAAAGGAAACCAATACCATGCCATCAAGCCGAGTCGCCGCAGACCTGAATGCTGGAACCTATTACCTGACGCTAACAATCCAGCGTTGGTATTACCTGTTTGACCGTCACAATCGCTGGCAGATTCTGGCCGAGTCGTTGCGTTACTGCCAGGAACACAAGGGGCTGGAATTAAATGGTTATGTTTTTATGTTGAACCATATTCATCTCATCGTCACCTCCCCAGACACGGCGGGATTCCTGCGCGATTTCAAACGGTATACCTCTGTCAAATTCAAGAGCAATCTTGAAACGACAGAACCCACCGTTTTGAAGTTGTTCATGGACGATGACGGAAAGTACCGGTTCTGGATGGATACCAATGCACCGAAGAAGATCGAAAATCCGGATTTCTATCGGCAGAAGCTTAACTATATCCACGAGAACCCCGTAAGGAAGGGTTATGTGGCGCATCCTGAGCATTGGCTTTGGTCGTCGGCGCACCCGGCTTCAATGCTGGCCGTAAAGTTTTTCGATTAACAATCGAGCGAGACGGGTTATTCAAAACGCCCCGGAAGTTCGAAATATGGTGGCATGATCGAAGTGTGGCCTTGGAAACGTTACGGGCGGGATGAATATCCCGTCCGGCAGGGGCAGAGGGTGTATTCCATATACCGTGAACAACGCCGGAAACGGCAACAAGTCCTGCGATGACGTAAACGAATGTTGATGGTCAATCGTTTTTGGTGCGTAAAACGCACCCGATTCTCATTGCCGAGCGACAAGAACTCATCAAGTAAAAACCCGAGCTTTACACGCTGGTGTAGGGGCTCAAAACATTGAAGGATAAAACCATGAACAAAATTACCTTTCCACTAAAACTTCAGATGAAAGGCTCCAAGGTGGGCGATCTGCACGCAGCACTCCAATCGCTCGGCTACCTGTTAGCAGATGCTGAAAAATCCGCCAAGCGATTTGGTGCTACGACCCGACAGGCGCTGCTTGACTTCCAGTCAAAGCACGGTCTGACACCGAGCGGCGAGGTTGACGAACCGACTGCGGCGAGCCTGAATCAGGCACTGGCATCTCTCGGTGCCCTTGATGACGTGACCAAATGGCTAGTCCATGGTCATATCACTTATCGTAGTGGCCAACCTGCGGCCTACGTACAAGTTCGTGTCTACGACCGCGACGTGGCCAGCGAAACTCTGCTCGGTGAGACCACGACTGACGGCGACGGCCATTACACACTTAGCTATGCCGAATCCCAGTTCCGCCGCACTTCTGCCGAACGCGGCGGACCGGAGCTGTTGTTGCGCATATTCAGCCAAGACTCGATGCCCCTCGGTCAGTCAAAAATGCTGCGCAATTCCCCGGCCGACACCACGCTCGACGCTCAAATCTCGACTGAGATGTTCAGGGTCTTCGGCCGCGTTGCAAAACAGGATGGCAGCAGTGGTGCGGGCTTGAAAGTAGTGGCGGTAGATCGGGACCTGCGCAAGGAAGAAGCCCTCGGAACGACGGTCACCGACGCGCAGGGACGTTATGAGATTTTCTACAGCCGCGAGCAGTTTGCGAGAGCGGAGAAGGATCGTGCCGATCTCGTCGTCCGCGTCTTCGAGGCGACTGTCTCAGACCCGAACGAGCCAGAAGCGCCAATTGCCGAGTCGGCCATCCGCTTCAACGCGCCTGCCGAAACCGAGATCGATCTGAGCCTGCCGCAGACCGAAGCGCAACCCTCCGAATACGAGCGCTATGTCACCAGCCTGTCGCCGCTGCTCGAAGGCCAGGACGTAACTTGGGCGACGCTTGGCGCAGAGGATATGGATTTTCTCGCTGGCGACACCGGCATGGATCGCGAGCGCATTGCCACGCTGGCGCTAAGCATGCAGCGCTCCGACGAGACGGCGTTGCCTTCCCTGAACCAGGCAGGTCATCTCGTCGACTCAATCCGCATTGCGCTGATCAAGCCCGAAGCGTTCTACGCTTGGTTCCGGCAAGGTCTGCCCACCACCCTCGCGGCTCTGCTCGGCCAGTCCTCGGATGCACTCAGAAATGCATTGCGCAACGCCGTCGCCGCCAACATCGTTCCGGCATCGCTCGCAGAATCGCTCGACGACATCATTGCGCGTGTGCAGCAGCTAAAGGCTGGGAGAATACTTCGTCCAAGCAAAGCAAACGAACCGGCTTCGTTGGGTGATTTGTTCGGTACTCTGCCTTCGAGAGAGGCGCTCTCGAGTGACCGGCAGCTTATTTTTGCCAAGCTTCGCAACGAGTACGGCAACACCGCGAATCTTTGGAAGCAGGCCGAGGCGTCGGGGCTGTCCGAACAGATACCCGCGCTCAAGCGAACCCTCGCGCTCGACGAGCTAACCGCAGGCCATACATCTTTGATGAATGTGCTGCAGAAAAAATCAGATGGAGCACGTCCGGAGTCCCTCGAATTTCTCACTGCGCTAGAACCTATCGACTGGATCGAACTGGTTTTCGAGCATGGCGTTCCTCCCGGCCTCGGACTGGACCGGGACAATTACATCGCGCAGATCCAGGGCGATGTTGAAAAAAGATTCCCTATGCGGATGCTGAGCAATCAGCTTGAGAAAAAGTTGCTTGCGAGCGAGCGCTTTCCTACGCGCAAGGTTCTGAGTTTCTTTGAAGCCAATCCCGACTTCGATTTAAAAACGCAGCACGTCGAACCTTATCTGAATGAGACGGCGAATCGGGATGATGCCCCCTTGCGCGAAGGACTGCTCCAGTTACAGCGCATTCATATACTAACCAGCAACGCACGCGAGACTGGGGTGCTGCTTGATGCGGGTTACAGCTCAGCAACCCAGATGGTCAAGGATGGAAAGCCAGCCTTTGAGTCGAAGGTGGCCAACCAGCTTTCACCAAAGCGGACAGCAGAGGTTTTTGCAGCTGCAGAGAACGTTGTGACCACCGTTGCTGTTGTCGCCGCCGCTTACGTCTCACCTTCAACTTCGGGTAATGCTGTCAACGTAATCGGCGCCCCGTCGATCACCAAAGAAACGCTGAAAAAATATCCCAGCCTGCGCTCGTTGTTCGGCGATCTCGACTACTGTGAATGCCGGCATTGCCAGTCGGTGCTAGGGCCGGCGGCCTACTTGGCCGACCTGATGCACTTCCTTCAACGCTCAAAGTTAACCGCTAATCTTGATGGGGAACTCTCGCCTGCGAACCTTGGTTTCCTTAATCGCTACCTCGAGCTCGATGCGGAGGGTTCGGTTCTTGGAGCGTTGCTTCAACGCCGCCCCGATCTCGCTGACCTGGAGTTCTCCTGCGAAAACACGGACACCAAGATTCCCTACATTGACTTGGTGCTGGAAATCCTCGAGAACGCGGTGGCCTTGCCGATGAAGTTGGTCGTGAAAGGCATAGACACCAATGACATCAATGCGAAATTCGCTGCTGGAGCAGTCCCTGCCAAGATTGCCGATGCACTTCGCGAGACCAACATCAAGGTAGGCAACACTCTGACGGTCACTGCCGCCGATCTTCCTTCGGGGTCTATCTCGTATTTTCTCAGCTGGATCATCACGGATGGCTCGCGTCGCTGGTTGGTTAAGTGCTGGAAACAGTTACTCATTTCTTCAACTGACGCAGGAGTCATTCAAGTACTCGACATGGCAGGCGCGGCGGACGCGCTCGAAAATGGAAAGCTTAATGCAGAGCTAGAGGACAAACTCGCTCAAGGGCTGCCCATTCATGGCACACCACTGACAAAAGAGGTTACAACAAATGAGTTTCCAAGGCCCGGCAGCGCTGCCGGATTCTGGACAGCCCGCTACACGCGCGCAATTGCGATCAAGATCACAATGGACAATCGAATTGGCGCGGTTGAGTCGTTAACGCTGGATGGGGCACAACTCAAATACCAACAGTTGACGCTCAGAACCATGCAAATCATTGCCAATGCCTTCACCTCTGGCGCAAACTCAAAAATCAACCCGAATGTGGCGGAACTATTAGGGCTTCCGGCCAATGAGACCTACTTGCAGACGTGGAACCCCACCCAGAATTGGTGGGAGCTCAGCGTCGCGAAAACAGCAGGTTTTGTACTCGTCTCGGCAAGGTTAAATGTAACCGCCCTGACCCATCAAAACTCCTCCATCCGCGAACATCTCGAATCCAGCCCGGAAAACCGCAACCCGCTCGCGTACGACATACTGGCATCGAAGAGCGCGGTATATCCTTGGGCGCTGCCCTTCGATTTGTGGTTTGAAGAAACGCGCGCCTTTCTCGATGCGTTGGGTATTCCCCGGGCTCAGCTCATTGACTTGGCTCGGCCTCAACTTCGATTGTCCGAGGAAGCGGCGACTCTGGAGCTGCTGGATCTGTCCAAATTCGAAGGTGATTTGCTTGCTTCTGCCTGTTCCTCATCTGTTCCATGGATCTATTGGGGCCTTGCTCAGAAAAACAACACGGTGAAAGACCACTCCGCCGGTGTTGTACGGTCTGGAGACTGGCAAGAGGTGCTCAAGCACCTCTCTATGCTGCTGCAGCAGTCAGGGCTGAGTTACCGCGAATATCTCAACTTCCGCCAAACCCGAGCCGGCCGATCCAGAGGCATGTTGATACCTCCGAATGAGTGCAGAACCAGCAAAATCGTTCTCTTGGGTCTGGACGAACCCGAGTTCACTGACCATTTAAACAATATTCATCTTTTCACCCGCTTGTGGCGCAAGTTGGGCTGGAGCATGCAGGATCTTGACTTGGCGTCTGCGGCGTTGGGCACGGCTCCGGACAGCCTTGCGCTGCTGAAGCATTTAAGTGCGGGATTGGACTTGCCCGTGTCCGTACTGGTTGCTTGCATCGATAAACTCAACACACGACCTTGGACGGATCACACCAAGGTTGGTAGCCCCATTACGCCGTCACTCTACGACAGCGTATTCCAGCGCCAAGCACTACGCTCTCTTACTGGGTTTGACGATTTTGCTATCGACAAACTAGGCAATACCACGCTGACCATTTCCGAGCACGCAGACTTTGTCGCGGCCTCGCTGGGTATCAAAGCTGATCAGGTTAAAGCTTGGATCACTGCGCTAAGTCCAGGTGTTGCGGATTTGGTAGAACTCGATAACTTGTCGCGACTTTATGCGGCCGCGTCGTTATGTCGTGCCCTGCGAATTGCACCTGAAGCCTTGCCCGATATTATTACCCTGTTAGGTTCAGCGGCAGACCCGTTCCCCACGTTGCCTGCGTGCGCAAGAGCACGCGCCCTGCTTGAGTTTGTGGAGCGCATAGACTTTGTGCGGAAATCCGGGTTTGATTTCGAAACCCTAAGCTACCTGCTCCGGCACAAAGTGTTATCCGGCAGGGGTAACGATGCCGGCACCAAAGTTGAGCAGCAACTTACGCAGACGCTTACTGGACTGCGCGCTGCGTTGCAGACCGGTGTCGTTCTGGGCGATGCGAGCGCTGATAACCTGAGTCGCCAATTGGCGTCCCTTGGCTGGTATCCATCGCTGATTAACATTGCGATGGGGTCGGACGGCTTCACCCATCAACTAGGCGCATCCGTCGAATTTAGCCCGCCGACGGCGGAGCCTGAAATTCCGCTAAACCTCCGGCCAAAGTTTACCTACCGGAAAATTGATTCAAAGCACGCTGTGCTGGCGTGTTCTGGATCTCTTGAGAGCATAGACTTCGAGAGCATTGATAATCTATTCCCTGCAGGTTCGGTTGCGGACCTAAAGAAAAGATATAACAATGACTTGCATGACCAGACGAAAGTACTGGCAAGCCTGCTGCAAACTATACAACTAGAAAAATTACCAACGGTTACGGAAGCATTAGCCCATCTAACCGCCTTGCCCATCATTCCTGGGGAGCTTAAAGACCGTATCAAATTTGAGATGGACCCTGCTTCGGCCACCAAAGGCAAGCTGACCCTGACCGGCTGGCTCTCTGACCCCGAGAAAGAAGCTCTAACCAAGGCCAACCCGTTGCTGTTAGCCGCTGTGATCAGCCTGCAAGCGAAGGCTTTGCTTTTGATTCCAGCATCGTCGTCACAAACCTCGGAGGATGCTGAACAACTGCTGCGCGAGCCTGATTTAGAAAAGCGCTACCGCAGCATATTGCTGCGATTGGTATCGCGTCTTGAGCGGAATCTGTTGGTAGCTCAGTTGAGCGAGGCGCTCGGCTCCGATCAGCAAGTGGTCGATCGTCTGCTTGGCCTTACAAAGATTAACGCACGTAGCGCCAAAGACGTACTGACGGATACGAAATTCCTGCGCCTCGACTCCGAGAAACAAGTAGATCGGAAGTCCTGTCCTCATCAATTTGCGGTGCTGACGCTTCTCGGCAAGATTGCCACAATTGCGAACCGACTCGAAATCACACCTGAGCAACTGGATTGGGTATTGAGCCAAGGTTTTAACGTCATGGACATTCTCACACTGCCCACCAGCGCCACAACTGCCCCTGCAAGCTTTGACGGCTGGCGCAAGTTAGTGGATCTCTTTCACCTGCGCGATGTCTTGCCCGACGGCCCCGTTAGGCTGGCTAAGATTTATGCGGCACTCAAGACTTCCGATTTTGGTACGGTACGCAAAGAGTTTGCCGATGCATTTGAGCTCAGTGTTGGCGATGTCGACGAGGCGGATGGCGCCTGTTCCATCAAGTTACTTGCCTTCAAGGGGGCAGCACCCGAGGAGGACTACAGGAATCCCAGCCGCTTGCTCGCGTTGGCACAGCTGCTTCATGTCATCAAGAGATTGGGCACGACAGCGATCGATGTTACTCGCTTGGTTCAGCCAGCGCCCGACCAAGCCGTGGCACAGCTTGCCCGCACCCTGTTCGCAGCAAGCATTGATGCCAAGGAGTTTCCGGAGCGGTTGCGGCCCATCTCCAATCGGCTAAGAAATCTCCAGCGCGATGCGCTGGTCGCTTACCTGATCCACCGCGACGGTCTGGCCGATTCAAACGAACTCTTTGACCGCTACCTTATCGATGTAGAGATGGGTTCCTGCATGCTCACCTCGCGCATCAAGCAGGCGATCTCCTCGGTACAGCTTTTTGTGCAACGCTGTTTGTTGAATCTCGAGCGGCCAGCCACAGACAATAATGGGGTGCCGTTGGAACCAGGCGTTAGCCCCGTCTCCATTGAAACCCGGCGCTGGCAGTGGATGAAGTCCTATCGGGTGTGGGAGGCCAACCGTAAGATATTCCTTTACCCGGAGAACTGGATCGAGCCGGAGTTGCGCGACGACAAGAGCGAGATCTTTCGCGCTTTTGAGAACGATCTACAGCAGAGCGAGATCACCCACGACGCCGCGTTAGCGGCGTTTCGCAAGTACCTCGACAAGATGGGGGATGTTGTCAACTTGACTGTGGTCAGCATGTTCGAGGAGCAGACCAGTGACGGCGGCAGCATTGTTCATGTAGTGGGGCGCGATAACAGTGAGCCTTACAAGCACTATTACCGTCAATGGAAGCTTCGTTCAGCCGTCGACTTCGGGACATGGACGGCCTGGGAAGAGATATCAGCTCAACTGGATAGCGAGCATGTTCTGGTGTTTCTGTTTGGCGGCAGCGTCTATCTCGCCTGGCCCACCATATCCTCCGGGCAAAGCGGTAATCTAAAGTGGAAAATTGGCATGAACCTGGCCAAGCGATCGGCGTCGGGCTGGACGAAGCTCAAGAAGGGGCGAGGTGATATCGAGTGTCCAATGCTGCCACATACGATGGAGTCATATACAGACAATAACGGCAAAACCGCATTTAGAATCAAGTATACAAAGGACGAGCGCAACAGCCTCGCCTTTAGAATAATGTATAACAATCTTAAAAAACCTGATGAAACGGTGTCGATTGAGACATATGGGCCGCCACTCCAAGATGCTGGAGAGGAGCTAAAAGAAACAAAGCAAGAAACAGTTTCTGGCTCTTTTGATTCAGAGGCTGAAAAATATGCTGATGAACATGAAGGCGCAGGTACTGCTAGCCCGACTATTAACTTGAATCTGAGGGTGCTTGATTCATATGTCTATGAATATGCGGGGAAGGTCAAGCAGACCTATTACAAACTATCAAAATACGCAACGATCACGCTAACGGTAACATATAAATATACAAAACCGAAAGATTATGACCACATAGGTGGTTGGATTACGCCGGCCCCACGAACCGTTACTAAAATGGGCGGTTCGTCCAAATACCTTTACAACGGTTTGCTCGGTGAATTTATAGAGTTGCAGCTTATAACTTGGGGAACTCCTGATCCTGGCCGCCGTACGTTCAAGACTCTAGAGACGTTAACTAGCAACGTGCTGATTACTGTAACAGTGTGTAAAGAAGGCTCTACCCTTAGCAAAAAATTTAATCTACCGAAGGATAGCTCACTTACTTGGCAAGAAGATTTCATTTTTGAATTGAATGAAGCCCCTGATTGGTTACCGTTATTGCCTTCAAAAAATCCCAATCTAATTTCAGCTGGAAGTTTTAAGCTCAAGGACGACGATGCGTTAGAACTAGTGCCCGCGAACAGCTCGGCTCTGACGATTCTTCCTGCTGGTACCGAGCATTTCAGCTCCGGGTATCGAGAGATTCAAGGGCAGAGTTACGCGCTAGTTTTGGGCGATAATCTACAGGCTCTGAAGAGAACACCAGGGCAATACTTCATTGCGCAGGCGCAGTCAGAAGGCACTTCCTCACGTAAAATCTGGTCTTACCGCGACGATCAAATCTCCTTGCTATTTTGGAAGAGTCAGGGTGACACCCACTATCGCGTGGTGCCCTTATCGACTGACGGAATGAGGGAGATCAAGTCCAAAGTCACAAAGGGCCAATTGTTGGATGCAGTTGCACTACCAAGATCACTCACGGCAAGACCCCTCGACCTCGACCTAGATCCAAGAACTGCCGGCACCTACTTCGACAGTTCCAAATCTGTAACGGGGATTGGGATTGGCTTCGAGAAAGTGCCCACCAGCCTTTACAACTGGGAAGTGTTTTTCCACAATCCCTTGTTGGTAGCCACCCAGCTCAGCCAGGCGCAACGCTTTGAAGAAGCGCAGCGCTGGTTCCACTTGATTTTCGACCCCACCACGAACGAACCCAGTTCTTCCTTGAGCGAGTCAGCCCGCTACTGGCGCTATCTTCCGTTCCGTAATAACGAGCAGGGAGTCTCGATTGACAAACTGCTGGAGGATCTGGCGCGAGGAGATACCAGTCTGACAGAACAGATTAATGACTGGGCAGAAAATCCTTTCCGTCCGCATCTGATCGCCAGACAGCGCTTGCGGTCATATCAGTTTGCGGTGGTGCAGAAGTATCTGGAAAATCTGATCGCCTGGGGTGACCAGCTTTTCCGCCGGGACACCATTGAGACGATCAACGAAGCGATGCAGCTTTACGTGCTGGCCGCCAAGATTCTTGGCAAAAGACCGGCATCGTCACCCAAGACGGAAGCAAGGCCAAGGAGTTACCGCGACATTTATAAGGCACTGGATGACTTTTCCAACGCCTGGATTCCGTTGGAAGGGGCGGTTGCCACAGCGTTGTCAGATGGATACCCGACGGGGATCGACGAAGATATCCGAGGCATTCTCGGCAACCTCGGCAGTCTCTATTTCTGCATTCCGGGTAATGAGAAGCTCTCCGAGTACTGGGATACCGTGGATGACCGGTTGTTCAAGATCAGACACTGCATGAACATTGAGGGCGTCGAACGTCAGTTGCCGCTCTTTGAGCCGCCAATTGATCCCGCGCTGCTGGTTAGAGCCACTGCGGCGGGTCTTGACCTCGCGGCGGTGCTGTCCGGCCTGGATGCTCCGCTGCCGCTCTACCGCTTTAACGTAATGCTGCAAAAGGCGCTCGAGCTGTGCAGTGAAGTCCGAGGGCTTGGTAATGCGCTCTTGAGCGCACTTGAGAAAAAAGATGCCGAAGGGCTTGCTCTGTTGCGATCGAGCCACGAGATTCAGATGCTGAAGCTGGTGAGAACAATTAAGGTACAGCAGCAAGAAGAAGCCGAGACCAATCTGGAGGCGCTGCGTAAAACAAGAGAGATTACCGCCCAGCGCTACACCAACTATCAACGTTTGATGGGCAAGCAAAACGTCGTGGTTCCAGCCGAAGGCAGCGTCGCGACGCGTGAGTCATCAACGCTCCAACTCGCCCCTCCCAACGCCGGAGATAGCGATACTGAGGGCTTGGCGCTCATCTCGGCGGAAGCCGGCCACATGGGCTGGCTGAATGATGCGAATAACTTCAGTTTGATCGCTGGCAGTCTCTCCGTTGTGGCTGGGGTTCTTCATGCGATTCCCGAATCCATAGTTGGCCCCATAGTCTATCAGGCGATGACTGGAGGCAACCACTTAGGGTCTGCGCTGAATGCGGCTAGTACTGCTGTGGGCATGTTAGCCACTAACGCCTCCTTTCAGGCCAATCGTAGCGCGACGATAGGTGGCTATCAGCGGCGTTACGACGAGTGGACGTTTCAATCGAACACGGCGGCCAAAGAGCTTGAGCAGATCGACAAGCAAATTTTGGCCAATGAGATTCACCAACAGATCGCCAAACGCGAGATCACGAATCATGACCAACAGATCGAAAATGCTGAGAAAGTGGATGAAGTCATGCGCGAGAAGTTCACCAACCAACAATTATACTCGTGGATGGTGGGGCAGATTTCAAGCGTGTACTTCCGTACCTATCAGATGGCTCATGACATCGCCAAACGGGCGGAGCGTGCGTATCGCTTCGAACTGGGTTTACAAGACAAATACTCCAGCTTTATCGAGTTTGGCTACTGGGACGGTCTTAAGAAGGGACTCTTGTCTGGGGAGCGACTCTATTTTGATCTTAAGCGCATGGAGATTGCCTACCTGGACAAAAACAAACGCGAGTATGAAATAACCAAGCACGTTTCGTTACTGCAGTTGGATCCACTAGCGCTCATTGCGCTCCGCCAGACCGGTCTCTGCGAATTAACGATTCCCGAGTCGCTCTTCGACATGGATTGCCCCGGTCATTTCCTGCGCCGGATCAAGTCCGTCAGCCTGAGTCTACCCTGCGTCACGGGGCCCTACACGGGCGTGTTCTGCACACTGACACTCCTGTCCAGCGTTGTGCGCAAGTCGCCCGCTGGGTCCGATTATGGACAACCCTCGGCGGATGACCCGCGATTCGTCTTCGACTACAGCAGAATCCAGTCGGTTGTCACCAGCAGCGGCCAGGCAGACTCGGGCCTGTTCGAAACCAACCTGCGCGATGAGCGCTACCTTCCGTTCGAGGGCGCCGGCGCCATCAGCACCTGGCGCCTGGAATTGCCCGCTGTGGAAGCACAGTTCGACTACGACACGATCAGTGATGTCATCCTGCACATCCGCTACACCGCCCGCGAAGGCGGAGGTTTGTTGCGCACAAAAGCAGCGGCATTCGTCAAGGAACTCATCAGCACGGCAGGATTGGCCGGATCCACGCGCTTGTTCTCGGTACGGCACGAGTTCGCGACTGCGTGGGCGAAATTTCAGAATGAAAAGGTAGCGACGGATAAACTCTTCGAGCTGTCAATCAATCTGCTCGCCGAACACTTCCCTTACGGGAGCAAAGCCCGTATTGCCGGCGCGACATCAATGGATATTGATATTCTGGCCCGGAGTCCCGATAACGCGGAGCCAACGTCCATAAACGTCAAGATCGATGACAAGGTTAAAGGGGTGGTCTTATTCAGGGATGCGAACCTGGGCAATCTTCTTGTCGGTAAGCTGGGCAAAGCCCCAAGACCAGATCAAGTCCTGAAACTGTATTTCGATACCAATATGATGGCGGACTTATGGCTTGCCGTTACTTGGAACCCATAGGTGGGCGAGGCAGATGTTGTGGATTAGAATCGCGGCATTCCGATTAACTATTTGCCGAAGTCTTGCCTGTCTTCGACTGCCTTTTTGGGATAGTTTCAAGAAACATGATTAATATTTAAAACACCGTGTGACTGCAATGACGCGAATAGGTAAGGAGTAATTGGGGGCGGAGTAAAGTTAAATTACTGACATTGTACTCAACTGGAGCGCAGCCATAAGACCATTCATTATTTTTAAGCTTTCTCGGACTGCGCCCGATTAGCTTTACGTTATCTTGTTTGAAATGCGCCGTTATTAAATCAATAGATGTTAATCAGCATGGACAGGTATCCAGGTATCCAGTTATCAGCATCACGATTGACCAGGAACAATTTTTATGACATTGTTTTATTGTAATAATTTATTTTCATGGTGGCTAAAAATGAAGCTGAAAGTAATAATTCATAGACGCTGTTTTACAGCTTATAGGACATAAAGGCACCGGTGTCTAAGCAAAAAACTGAAAACGCTTGGCGCAGATGGGTTCTAATGGTGTGCCCACAAAAGATAATTGAGAGTCCCTCTTGGATCGGAGCGCTATTGCGTTCTAATTTATCCATCAGCATACGCCCTCAAGAAAAGCGATCCAGGCTTTCAGAATGTATTTCTTCTCCAGCTAACCAGCAATTAATGTCACTATCCAACCAGACTATTTGACCGTCGCCCTTATAATTTGGCCTAACCAATTCTGTACGAACCACATGAAAGCGTTCTTGGCCTTCTCCCACTACCCAGAGCAAGGGCAAACCAAATAATGAACCTATGTTCTGTTGACATTTTACCAATGTCAGCAATCATACATATTGCAGACGTTGAATGATCGTAACCTTCTGGCGGCTGTTGGCCGTCAGCGGTCCGCCAATTTTTGAAAAAAAAATTAGCGGAGCTGGTTTTTTGTTCAATGTTCGGTATCGACCCATACCCGTCATTCAGGTATGAATTTTGGCTTCCCGATACCGGTCATTGATAAGGATTGTGGGTCGCTATCGCTCACACAATCTAACTTTATTCGTTAGCCATTCTTGCGCACGAATTCTCCTCTGGTTGAAAGAAATGCTTCAGCACAAGCCAAAGCGTGCTGCGAATGTAGCTGCACCTGCACAAGAAAAATTTCCCAATATTGAATCGTCTCATATTCGTCGGCGTCGGAAAGAATAGTCCAAGCGGACGGATGCACATACTTGGAGTACAACTTGTAGAACGCGTCATATTCATATTTCAATCCAGCGGAGATTGCTAAGAAGTCCGTACGCCATGGCGGAGTCTTCTCGAATCCATGCTTCCGCAAAACAGCGTTAGCCTTGTCTATTCTTTCGCGTATTGGCGAGGTGTTTTCGGCAGCGCTGGAGCCGAGAGAAAGGAGGCTCTCAAGGATTGTCTTTTCATCTCCAATTTTCTGCGCGATGAAAGCTTCTGCACTATTTTTGTTTTTAGTTACATGTTCAAGTAGCAACACACCCTCAAAAACATTGCGAACTCGCCAAGCAAATGCATGTATATCGACTCGAAAACAAAGTACAGCTGCGTTAGTTTCTTTGGATAGGTAGTGGAGTAAACGTTTAACTACTAGACCGACATAGTCATTTGTCCTGTGCATCGGAACCATCTGACTATAACTATCGAGCTGCTCCGCGATTTTCAGAAGATTCCGAATCACATCGTCATCGATTCCGTAGCTGAGAATGTCTTTGAGCTCAGCCATAAGATGAACATCCTTAAAATGGTTAACGTTGACCGTAATGTTGTGTGTCATTCGAATATTGCACACGACCTAGCTATCTTACTCAAGTGCTGCGCGCAAGTACTCTACAGCCGGATCTTCACCTATGGTGTGAGCAATTACGCTGATCCCTGAAAGTTGCGGTTTAGCACCTTACCCTAAGGGTTTCAAACACTGTTTTCAGATCAAACCAGTGTATACCGACAAAACGGAGATTGTGTTGCTTTCCTGCCAGCGTCACCGGAATTTTTACCGATGATGCATCATCAAGCGCCTCATGTTCAATGATGAGACGGCTGATTTCAACATCGTCAGTATCGCAGGCATATTGATACATCGCTGCACAAGTCGGGCATAGTGCCAAACGGTTTTCGATATGGTGATTTTTCACTCCTTTAACGCATTGCACCGCTTCAAAATAATAAACGTCGCCGATTTTGAAAGGCATTTCATTCTGGCAGCATTGGCAAACTGTTTCACCATTAGCATTGGTATATTTAGCGCGAAGGTAGGCTTTTGCTTCAGCTACGACAGCATTGATACCTGGCTGTATCGCTCTTTCACGCATAAGGCTTTCTTTGCTAGGCACATTTTCACTACGCTCCAATATACCTTTACGGCGGCGCTCAGGATTGGGGGCTGACTCTTCCGGTTGTTCTGTATATTGTTGTTGTGCCAGCAATGCATCAGGTGAAACCCCCGTATTTTTTACAGCTAACCATTTTTCAGCATCTTCAAATGATTCCCAACCTATTTTCTGTGCTATGGTATTTTTTGCATAATATACCGCCGTTTGTTTTTTTGCATTTTCACCAAAACCGATAGCTGTCAATAAACCATTGCCATTATCAAAAGGAAAATCATCACGCAGATCATCTCTGGTCATGTCTTGTGGCTTAAATAACTTTCCTTGGTTATCAGGAATCCAAGCATTATTTTTTAAATAATAAACAAGTTGAGAATCTGCTTCACGTATTTGATACTTAGAGTTTGGTCTATAACGTGCCTTAGCAACTTTTGGGTCTGAATGTATAAGAGCATTCCAAATAAGATATGCACATTTAATAGACTTTAACTCAAGCAATTTATCTAGCCCATACAAATTGTAATCTTCACTAATTTCGTTAATGGACTCACGTGTCTTAGTTACTTTAGAATTCGTATTGTTCACATTATATCGATCTTGGCATAAAGTTCTAAAATTTGGATTTTCATAAAGAGGTGCTTCTACTACAACTAAACCAGTCATTACACCAGTTGCCTTTAAGAGTCCTATAAAATCAACTAACTGAGTTTTATTAAGCTTTTCCTTATAACCTACCCAAATTCGGTATTTTTTATGGATACTTGCAATTTCTGCAAGACCAGTTTCAAGATAAGGTTCATCTAAATATAGATTACAAGGTTTAGACCATTGTTGATAGCTATCTATATCTGAAGTATTAAGGAAAATATGGCTATTACGAAACAATTCTATTTCAGAAGGATTTTTCTTCCAATAAGAAATAAATAGCTTTATATCTTCAAATATAATGCTTCTTTCACTCTTTTCTCGAAATGAAGATTCCTTATAATGTTCTAGTCTTAATTGTACAAATGTTTTTTCATCGTAAAGCCGTACACCAGCACTTTCAAGAAAAGACTTGGCTAAATTCTTTTGTGATTCAGAGCGTCCACCTTGATAAACCGACTGTTTAACAAAATAAACATCTTCAGATGGCATGATTTGACTATCTTCGAGTAGAAAAAAGGCTTCCTTGGGTTTAACATGTATATCTTCCTTTCCCACATTCACCCTAATGATGCACAAATCAGTTACATTAACCGAGTGTTCCTCCGAAGCTTGTTCTAATAATGCATAAAAGCGCAAAAGCCAAGTATCGTCTTTTCCACTGATCAAAATTTCGATCCTTTCCCTTTCCTCACCTAGATAGCTTATTGAATTAGCCAGCTCACCCCAACCCCAGTTATCTATTTTAAGGCTATCTAAAAAACGATCTTCTCGTAGACTTTGTGGGGGAGGATTTGCTGCCCATAAAGGCGGGGTGTAGTTCGTAAGTAAAGATAAATCATCGTCATTTAATACTTCAGCAATACGTGCAGGCCCACGATATAGGGCATCTGCAGAAGCATATCCACCACTTCTGGTCGGTGTGAGACTTTCATCTTTAAAAGCCTGAATAATCGATTTTCGGATAGGTTCATAAAGAGGTGAGCTGCCGGCTAGATTGTCTCCTGGATTAGGTAGGACTGCCAGAAAACCTATAGTCAAAAGACCTTGATCACGAATAGATATTAACGATTCCACAATCAGTTCTGCAATACCGTCACGCAACTGCTGGTTTGCACTGCAATCGCGAACACTATCTCTTGCTACAGTTGAAGCAAACGGTGCATGAAGGTGAAAGCGCAAGTTAGAGGTTTCTTTTTCAGCAGGAAAATAAATAGATACCTGGCCATGATCTAATGGAACAATTTTCCAGGTGCTACCTTCGCCTTTTGTGTTAGCTTCTTCAATCAAACTATAAGCAATGGCAATATTACACTGTTTAGATTTGCCGTCTTCGTCTATGATTTCAACGTCTTTTTGAAAGTGTAACCAGTGTGAAATTGTTTCAGTGCCTCCCGGATGAAGGGAGCGAATATCAATACGCCCATCCTCATGGTCAATACGTTGCAAAGATCCAGTTTCTCCATTTGGAAGCTTATAGTCTATTTTACGAATATGAGTTAAAAATAATAGCGTGTTGTCGCCTAAATTACGTAAGCCTGTTTCGATTTCCGTTACTGCAATATTGGCTGATTTCTTCGGATTATCAAAAGGAAAAATGAAACGTGTTGTTTGATCATCAATAGCAGGTTTTGCAACGCCCTTAGTTTCTGGAACAACTAAATCATGTATACGAAAGTGAAAATGACCGGAGTGTATTTCTGGTGTATCAGTATAAGCAAATACGGCTTTGAAACCGACACCGAATTTTCCAATACTGGTAGGGTCATCACGTTTAGTGCTATTACCAAAACTAGTAATAGCTTTTACGTCAGTTTCTGAAAATAAGCGATCGCCATTGTGATTAAATTCAAGACAATCTTTATTTAAAATAAAATTAACAGTAGTCGCTTTTGTATCTTCGGCATTTTGAAGCAACTCAAAAATGAAGTGTGCCGTATCCGGATAAAGATCAGATAAAAGTCGTCTGAAGGCATCTTCTTCCCCTCTTACTCGTAATGCTTTAATGAGTTGCAAACCACTTTCTTTCCATTCATCCAGATTCATTGATGTTTGTAAGCTTGTAGTCATTATTCCCTCTCAATCGTCAATATACCGAATGCAACTACCTCAGCCAATAGGTCAGCTTGCTTTGGGGCTTGTTCCAACTTATCAGCATGTACTTGATAATCCCGAATAGCAGCATCTATCTGTGCCACTCGCATTCTGCGTATACGGCTTTCTGTCATATTGTCGCGTTGTTCTTCCAATAACGTTATTCTGGCTGCATGAGTAGTTTTCAGTGAAGCTAAGCGTGAAGAGGCTTGTTGTGCTACTTGTTCTATATGAGTAGCGCGAGTGTCCAACCACAGCTGATAATGACTTTTTTCCAGTAAGTTCTCTTGTTCGCTGCTGATATGCAGGTTGTCATTGTTCACAGGCATTGCTTTTTCAAACAACTCCAGCATATAACCTGTTAGTTCGGGATGTGTGCATACTGGCTGGAAAGTGAAATCTTCTTTTATGCCCAATTTTCGCCAACGGTATATGGCATATGGATATCGTCCCGTTGGCACCTTATCGCTTTTCACGCCAAGGTTACAGAACAAAGGTGATAACGGTTCGACAGATAGTGCTGCCTGTTGAGTTAATGGATGGGTGGGAGTGATAAAAATCAAATCACGCCGTTCGACTGCGGTTTCTTGATTAAAGGTTAAAGCAAGATAGGGATCATTACCCTTTAACCATCGCGACCAGGTTTGCGCGGCTTCGCCCACGTACTGGTAGCTTTTAAAATCAGTCAGTAGCTTATTTCTAATTTCCTGCCCTAATTGCAAAGTGGTTACCGGTTTTTGTCCTAATGAAGCGGGTAGATTACTGGCTCCTTGCACTTGCAGATAACGACTGATCAAATTGGCGAGCATAGCAGGTGAAAGCCAAAAGTTGGCGGCTTGTTTAACCATGTCTTCGTCGTGTTTAGGTTGGGTTAAACCGAACAGCTTGCTTTGTTCTTCTTCTAACCTAGCTTGTTCTTGAATATCACGCACTTCATTATCGGCCAATTGTTGAAATCTAGCTGCTTGCTCTTCTGGATTAAGAGTAAAGTTTTCGGCAATTTCACGAATTTCTTTAGTTAGTTTACCGAGAATTTCTTCGCTACCGCCCAAAGCTTGACGGAAAATGCCAATTCGCAACAAACATCTTTCGTAAATTTCTGCATCAACAGTACCCGGCGTTATAAAGTTATAAATAACAACAGTTTCGCTTTTTTGTCCGTAGCGGTCGATACGACCGATACGTTGTTCAACGCGCATCGGATTCCAAGGTAAATCATAATTGACCATCCCATCACAGAATTGGTAATCCAAACCTTCGCAGCCAACCTCGGACGACAATAAGACATCCAAAGCTTTGGGATCTTCTTTAGCCAAGCTAAAACGGTTGCGTAAGTCGCGGCGCTCATGATCAGGTATGTCACCGTGGATCAAGCCGACACGAACGGATTCGTGGGAGAGTTTTTGAATTAAATAAGCCAACGTATGGCGGAAACTACTAAATACTAATAGCTTGTTATTGGCTAATTTTTGTTTATCGCGAATGACCTTAAGAAAAGCATCGAGCTTGGGATCTGGGCCCTTGATGGATTTAGCTTGCTTGATTAGCGCATTCACATCAGCGTGGAACTCAGCCAGAGTCTCGTTAAATTGTTCAGGCGCATTATCGTCATCCAGCTCGCTGATTTCCAATTGTGATAGATGACGATTCAGCATGGTTTCTAGTAAGGGTGCCAAGCCGAATACACAACTGGATACTTGTCTGCGAACCATTGACAACATAAATATTAGATTTTTATCACCGTGACGATGGGCAAGAATACGCGCAATGAGGTCAATTAAGTTGGTATGTAATGCAGCCTGTTCTGGCGTAAATTCTACCGTCACGGTTTCGGGCTTACGGGTGGTAAATACGCCAATATCTCGCCGCCGAGTTCTATTGATATAAGGTGAAAAAGTATAAAGCTCTTCTAAGTGCCGCGTAATCGTAAGGCGGGTTTCTGGGCTTTCATCGTCACCTGTCAGAATATCATGGGCTTGTTGTGTGCGTGGATCATGTATTAAAACGCCACGCCCCCAAGTAGTGCCCAATGCTTTATCCAGAGCATTTTTTGTCATTTTTTTCCAATCAGTTTTTGCTGCCCGCGCAGTTGCTATTGCCGCATTTAAATAGGGGTTTGGCTCGGCCATGTAATCGAAGTCTTGCGGACTGGTGATAACGTCGGGTCGTAGCAAATGCAATAAAGTGTACAAATCTTTATTGCCTAATTGAATAGGCGTAGCGGATAACAACAAAACGGCTTCTGCATTATCGCAAAAATGCCGCGCAACTCGATAAGCCCAAGTATCGGTATTGCGGATTGCATGAGCTTCATCGACGATAACAAGGTCAAATGTGGGCGGTGGGTCAAGGTCAAGTAATCCAAGTTGTTTTTTACGCCCGACTTCCTTACCCATTAACAGACCTTCGTCAAATAACGAGTAAGGCACAATCACGCGTGAAAGTTTCTGCGGCCAAACACCATTAAAATGGGTTTCATTAATGCAATAACGTAATGATTTGCCGTCTAAATGTTCGAAACGCTCATCAAAACGCTTCATTTCTTCCAGCCATTTGTTTTCAGCGACCAGCGGTTTTGGGCAAATTATTAATATTGATTTAATATCACTCCGCGCCTGTAACTCTTTTAGTATCAAACCGGCTTCTATCGTTTTACCCACTCCAACTTCGTCAGCAATTAACAATCTGGGGCGATCAGCCTGAATAAGTTTAAGTACCGGCCGAAATTGGTAAGGTACAAAATTAATGCGCGAAGAGAATAGTGAATAAAGATGGTTAATACTGGGGTGACGTAATTGCAAAGCAGATAAGGCCGCATGAAAAGTTTCTGGTGTAACCGTCACTTTATTATTAGCACTAACGGCCGGTTCAAGCTGTGATTCATAATAAGTACTTATAGCGCCATCGTGGAATACTTGATAACGACTTTCTAGATCCCCCGTCAAAACACCAACAACAGCCCCAGTTTTTGCCGGATAGGCTTTTAAGCTAACCATTTCACCTGGGTTAAATACTGACAAAGCGGATATATTTGAATTTGTTTTTTGCACAGGTACATCACCCACTGCAATTTTCTGTAAAAGATCTTTTCTGTGTTGGCCAACTAAGTTTAAGGTATCGGCATCTGCTCCCAATGATTCCAATAATCTTTCTATTGTATCAATATCGCGATAACAAATATCATCTGCTAACCCATCAGCAGGGGCGTGTGCCCAACGGTTCCGAATAGATTGTGCTTCTTTGAGCCAGTTTCTGGATTCCTTAGAAAAATTGTATTGGTTGGAGATGTCATACCAATTCTGATCAACTATTCTAAGTAATGCTGAAAGATCCAGTTGTTCTAATGCGTTTTGCGGAAAATTCTGGGCAAATAATTTTTGTTGGAATGTGAGTTTGTCTAAAACAAGCGATTGCCACCAGTTAGATTCTATTTGAGTAAGTGATTTGAACAAAACAGCCTTTAACTGGCGGTTTAAAAGGGTAAGAATTTCCATACTTATAGTTTTAGTGTGTTAATAATCGATCATATGATCTGTTTTAAACTAAAAACCAGTGCATGTGACTTTCTATTTATGTTGGGAACGTGCATGAAATAACTTAGGCTCTATTGACGTTTTGTCTAAAAAATTAATCTATAATCTTCAATTAGATAACTTAAAGTGCGATTTTTTTTAATCGTAATTCCGGCAAGGATTACCGTTAGTTACAAGCCATGAATGGCATCCCATTATCTGGATGCCAGCATTTATTAAAGGCATGGCGATAAACCATCGATTTATTCTTTTTGAAACGTCAACAAAAGCTAGATGCTAAGAAAACACCAATAAACAGGCAACCAAAACATTAGACTGTCCGTATTGTTTTGTCTAATGTTAGCAAATTATAACGCTAAGTTAACTGGCAGAACGGAGCCCGCTTGCGGGCCCAATGGTTTGCAGCGGGGTGTACAATTTGCGAAGCAAACGCCCTGCTGCAAGCTGTCCAGTTGAACGCCTTGTGTATGCTACTTGCTACAACTGCCTTTCTTCGCCAAATCCAGTTCTTCTATTGCCTTTTTACCTTTTGTTTCTTCAACGAGCTCGACGCCTGCACCACCAACAAACACACCAACTTTTATGTATTGCTGCACAAAGTAATTCTTACCTGCCATTGTCTTAACTACCAAATCATTAGGCGAGAACTCAGATTCAGTCGAAATCTTATGTTCTTCATCTCCTTGTAATTCTTCGTAGAAGAAAATATTAGGCGCTGTCTCGCCAACACACTTCCCGTCAACCCATACATCTTTTTTTAAGGCTCCACCAAGGCTACCCGATCGATAAATGTATAGGCCTGCATGGCCATTTGAAGGAGGGCTAAATTGCTTTGCCATCTTGGACTGTTCTGCGCTCTCCATGGGCACCGAGGCGCAACCTACAAAGAACGATGATATGAAAGCAATTACTACAGCTCTTTTTTTCATTCTATTTCTCTTCATTTTTTTGATTAAAAATTGCATAACGTGGGTAATTAACCTAAAAAACGGCTTATCCTGAGTCACCACTGAAACCCTTGGTATCAGTGGCATACAGGGTGCTAATAAACAAATGGCACTAAAGTTTCACCCAATCAAGTCGTTTTTTTATATTAATCAACAGCCCTGCATGGAGCTATCTTTTTTTGAAGACAAGTTCCAAGCACTTACCTTTGATTTTGTATCGTAAGTGGCTATACCTGTGCATGTTGCACTATCCATCACACTAATCTCCAAAGGCCAGAGAATCGCTTCAGCAAGTCCAAGGGTAAACACGTCGGCAGCAAGATAAGGAATTATCCGAAACTTTGCTGCTTGGTGCATACCCGATGGGAACTCAAAAACATCCTGCTTACTTCCGTTCTCCGTTGTGTCAACAAGCTTTGGAGTACCTAGCTTTGAGATTAATTCTTGCCGAGGTGAGCCAATACCAATTCCTGTTAGATCCGCTGGTCCTGCTTGTGATGCTGCCTTATAAACTGAACAAGCCGGTAATATAAGGGCCGCCACTAATATAAGTTTTTTCATTGGTACGTTTTGAAATTGGTTATTCATTTATTTCTCTCTCTTTGGTTACAGCCCCTTAATAGTAGGCCTCGTAATAAGAGAGTTAATAACCTTATTAGTTCAATGCAATTATGAGTAACTTTAATTTTTAACGTTAGAATCCATATTCATCGCCAAAAAGCTGCCAGTCGCGTCCGGCAGCTTATAGCCGTCAGCGGTCCACCAACTTTTGATAAAAAAGTTAGCAGAGCTGGTTTTTTGTTCAAAGTTCGGTATCGACCCACAGCTGCCGGTCAGCTATGATTTTACGCTTCCTTAATCCGGACAGTCGTGACGTGCTGCGAACGCTTTCTATGTGCACGGTATAAATGACGGTATATTTTTATTTTACAATCAAACAATCCATTATTAACGTGGATTACATAGCATAACTCGACTACTGCTACATTAAGAAATAGTACGAGGTCGTAACAGCGAAGGAATAACTGAAGCTAATACGCCGGGTATTACAAATGCTAATCCTGGAGCAGAGAACATCAAAGCCCAATACCAAGGCCAACCCCAAATAACTGTAGCGCAATAAAAAGAACCTATAGTAATGGGAAGGGTAAATCTAAATACAAGACTAGCCACGATAGCAATGAGTGCCTTCAGAAGTGCATTTATCAATACAGGGATTAAATTTCATAAGGCGTTCTCTTAAGTGGGTTATGGTTATATTATCGCATTACCTGCCATAGTTTACATAGTGGCGCTTTTAAGTGAATAACGCTCACTACAGTTTTTCAGATACATAATTTCCTTTGGAAAAGGTTATCATTGACATGCATTAGGCATAAGCAACACATAAATTAAAGTATTTGATGCGCCAAACACAGTCAATGCAGAGCCAAAATGTATTAAATACCTAAATAATCTAAATTGAAAAACAGACAACCAAATGGAGTAAATACATTCATAGGCCATATATTCATCGGATGGGTTTAAGCCAGTTGCCGTCTGCACATGAATTTCTTTGCCTTTTAGTAAGGTGGTGCTAGCAGCCATTCTGAATCGAACCATTTTGCATGTGTTTCTCAGGACAGGAAGGTCAAAGAAATCCTCTAAAACAGAGGGAAGATCCACTTCGATATAATGTGTACCTACGTTGAGAGGAACTCTAGCATTCTCAAGATTTTGAACCAATTTTGAATCATCAAGCTGTTTTCGCTGAGATGACCTAGGCAAGAAAGGCCACCTCCTCCATTTTTCTTGCTTTAGAATATCAACATACAAAATATCTATGTTTGTCATGACCCTATCAAGCAAGTCTTTTTCCCATACTCCACCAATTGAAGACAGCGCTGAGCCGAAGGTGGCTAATATAGCGCCTGTAGATATGATCAAAACTAACGAACTATTTTTATCTTCATACGACAAGCCTATAACATAGTAACAAATATAGAAAGCTACAGTATATGTAAGTGCCGTGAGCAGCCTATGAATCTGTAGCTCTGGCTTTTTTTTCTCTCTTTCATTTTTCTGGCTCAATTTTTAGTCCCGATTCTGTATACCTAATTAATTATTATTTTAGGTATAAAAGACTCATTTAACAATAACCATATTTTTTTAGGGTCTGATACGCTATATTCAATAACTTCGTTTCTTCTTCGGCAACCTGTTTGAGTTTATCGCCTAACCCACTAACTTTATCGGGATGGTAGCTACTCATTTTTCTCTTGAATGCGGCTTTTATTTCGCCAGGTAAAGCATCCTCATCTAAACCTATTATTGCGAAGCACTTTGCGACATTACTTCTTAAGGCGTTTAATCTTTCCTCATAGGAGTGTTCTTTTTTAGTCTTTGCTTCACTTTTTTTATTTCCCTCGCTACTTTCTTGTGAGGTATTTTTATGATCAAAATGTTCATCATTTGCGTATTCGAAAGGTGGGGGCTCTTTAGTACCCGGTTTATTCCTATCAAATAAATACCATTTTGTGATGCCAATAAGATAGCCAATTACAAAGTAGAGTACTGACACCCCGATTGTTGCAGCGAGCCATTCCACACTCCAGTATTTATTAAATTTGGCACCGCCATTACCGAGAAATAACAAAACTGCAATACTGCCATACCAACGGCCTCTTTTAGTTGCGCTATCTTTCTTTTTACCAATCAACCCATAAGTTAGAATAAAAAATATGATGAACGAAAAAGCTACCACTATAGAAGCATCAAATAATGCCATTCCCGGATAAAGTTGATTGAGTGATTGTGTTTGCTGATCTGAAGTGCTAGCCCCTTGGTTTGATAAATCTGTTCCATTAACTGTTTTTTGCGTGTTGTTATGGGGCGTTGTGACTGAGATACTCTGATCCTGCTTTGACTCAGTCAGGCCCACCGTTGCATAGAACTGTTTTATTGGAATATCAGAATAATATTTAGCATGTAATGCGTCTACCAATTGTTTGTCTGACATATCCGCATACTGCGGATATTTTTCGCGAATAGATTTAATATCCAAATTGTTAATCTCTTATATTAAGTGGGTCATTTGCTAGCGGTTCTGTTCTTTTTTGGATAACTTTAGCTTTGGTTTTTTCACGTGGATGTGATTTTTGATTATCCCCAAAGATGCGATTTTTGCATTCGCTTCTTGCTCGTTGGATTGCTTCTTTTGCACCAGATAAAGAGAAATCCATAATACCTAACCCTTTAACGTTAACCATTAAAGAGCCTTCATCAATCAATATTTTTTCCAAATTATTAGTTTTTATTTGGAGATCAATAAAAATATCGCCTTCTTCGCGACTCATAACGTTTTCAATTTCTTTAGGCGGTTGATTGTCGACTTGAAAAACTCCAAATTTAGAAGTTGGTTTAATTGCTGATACATAATCGGTTTTTATATTAATTTCATAAATAGGAGAACACTTATCTTGAGTTCCGTATGTAAGAATCAGGGTCGCATTGGTTCGTTCATCTGTTGTTGTAGCCCGAGTCGCAAATACCCAGCCCATATTTGGGTCTGAAAAAAGCATACTTAACCACTTGTCATGTTTGTTAACTCCTCTAACCATATTTTCTGCATCTGCGGCAAAGGCTAAATTTGTTACGCTAATTAGAAATAGCAATAAAAGACACTTATGAACAACATAGTTTGTTGGGTAATTTTGCATTTTTTACTCTAAATGTGGCTATTTATAGTGCCCCAAAATCCAGACAATAGTTTTAATCTATGCCCTGTCATGAAAAAAGAGGCAGACAATTATCTTGTCAGGGTTTCACTGATACATACCAGTTGTTTGTCTGACATGTCCGCAAACTGCGGATATTTTTCGCGAATAGATTTAATATTCAAATCGTTAATCTCTTATATTCAGCGGGTCATTTATTGACGGCTCTGTTCTTTTTGCAATGGTTTTTTGAGGTTTAGACTTAGTAGTTGTATGCTTATGTGAACCTTGATTATCCCCACAATTTCTGTAATTTGAAGTTAGGCACGTTTTTGTCATTGCATGTGCTTCAGCTATTTGTTGAGATGTCATTTGCTTGCTGTAGATGTCTTGATTTGTTACTGCATCTGCATTGCCATTCCTCGCACCAATGTCTGACCACATAAGGGCGTGAACATAATCTTGTGTTATTCCATCCCCACTGGCATACAAAACTCCGAGGTTAGCTTGCGCCCTTGCTTCCCCTTGCGCTGCGGCTAGTCGATACCACTTAAGGGCTTCTGCATAATCTTGTGTTACACCTAGACTATTTTCATACATAATGCCGAGGTTATATTGCGCATCTGCAGCTCCTTGCTCAGCTGACCGACGAAACCACTTGACAGCTTCTGCATAATCTTTTACTACCCCTTTCCCTTCGTAATACATATAGCCAAGGTTATATTGCGCAGCTGCATTTCCTTGTGTTTCCGCTAGTCGATACCACTTAAGGGCTTCTGCATAATCTTGTGTTACTCCTTGACCATTTGCGTACATAATGCCAAGGTTAATTTGCGCTTCTTCATATCCTTGTGCTGCCGCTAGTCGATACCACTTAATGGCTTCTGAATAATTTTTTATTACACCTTGTCCGTTGTAATACATCAGGCCAAGTTTATATCGCGCACCTGCATCTCCTTGTGCTGCCGCTAGTCGATACCACTTAAGGGCTTCTGCATAATCTTGTGTTACAC
The DNA here is from genome assembly GCA_037129595.1 of Methylococcaceae bacterium. Lineage (GTDB taxonomy): Bacteria > Pseudomonadota > Gammaproteobacteria > Methylococcales > Methylomonadaceae > Methylobacter_C. The sequence continues at coordinate 36,924 of JBAXUR010000020.1, forward strand.
CTAGACCATATTTATATATCAGGCCGAGGGCAAATTGCGCCGCTGCATCTCCTTGCTTAGCTTTTTGCAAAATAAGGTCAAATTTAGGCTTTGTTATATGGAATGTCTCAGAAAAAGCGGGAATGGAAAGCATTAAAAATATGGCGAAAATTAGTTTATACAAAAGAGTTCTCAAAAAAGCACTGTAATACATTAAAAGGTAAAAGTTGCAAAGCTGAGAAAAAGTGTCAGTTATGCACTTACTAATCCAGCTTAACGGAAAAAACCGCTGTGATCTTGGATATGTAATACGTAAACTCATTGACCAACTTGACACAGGTACAGCGTGAAATCTTACTCATTACAGGATGTTGAATTTAGCCATGTACCACAAATAGGCACGACTGTTTATTGGTATTGGTGACCCTGCTCACGCTCAATGGCATATCAAGTTGTAAGAAATTTAGCTATTCCATCAACATAGTAAACAAGCCGAGTGCTTATTACCTTACAAGGTTTAATATTCGCCGGTATGACGGCATTTGAACTGAAGGGATTGGACTTCAATATCTTCATATTCACCGTTCTTATCAATGGCGAGAAAGGTGCGGTCGTTAATAGTGTTTGCGGCAGCAGTAATTATATTGACTATAGTATTTGCACTGTCATTTTCTACTTTTACCTGAACATTGCATAAACCATTTTTTGGCTTGTACTCAACTAGACGATCCGGGTAAGACTTTCTTATATAACGAGGTACGCCTTCTTTATCTCTCTCTGCATAGAGTTTGCGCGGTGTGGCTGTGTGAAACGCCTGAAACACTGAGCCGATAGTAGTGTATGAATAGCCGGTAATGTCACCCGTAGCCGTGTAATCAGCTTGGGCTACAACACTGGACATGACTAAAGTAGTAGCTAGTAAGGTTTTTTTCATTTATTTCTCTTTGGTTACAGCCCCTAATGCGGGATTCACTCTAAGAGGACTAAAAACCATAATAGTTCAATGAAATTATGAATAGCTTTAAATTTTAACGCTAGAATCGAGGGGTGTATGAAGCACGCAATTTATTTCAAAACTCAAATACGGCTGTGCGTTTAAACAAGTACCCTTTTTCATACTATTGTAGTGACATTAAAACCTTCAATACCCTCTGGAAGACATGCCTTGGCAAAGAGCTGACCAAAATCCGTGAGACGCACATAGCTAGTAATATTAACTCCGACTTGAATGTTTTCACTAAAAATGGATTCTTGATTTCCATGCTGCCATATTCCACCAATGTTAAGACTATGCAGATGATCCGAATACATAAAGAAGTTTTGAGGAAAAATTAGGCTGTTTATCGGAAATTCATTGACTAGCAACTGCTTAGGACTAAAAGTATCTGTGGCTTGATTATAAGGAGCATATTGTTTTATGAGCCTTTCTTTCTGGCTCAAATGAAATATCATCAGCGCTTCATCTGGAGATAGCTGAGAAATAATTGTCGCAAAAGCAGGATGTGCTTCGCTTGAACGTTCTTTATCAATTGATCTTGCCAAAAGGTTAAGAAAAAGCTCAGCTAGGAGACTATTTTCTTCTAAGAATTTAAGACCTTCCAATACTTGTCCAGAAAGCTGTGGATGAGCTGGTATTAGATTAGCTTCTGGAACTTTATTATTTACGCGTTTAAGGAAATTCATCCACCGCTCATGTTGAGCGGCCAAATAATCAATTGGAGCCAGAATAAATCGAGACGCTTTAATCGTATTTCTAGCAGCTTCGCCTATTTCTTTAAAAGCTGGAGCGGCTAAATCATCGTAGACTTTCTCAACTGGTAGCACTTTTACAATATCCTCAAGCCATCCCATAGTTAACCTTCATGTCCGTATATTTTTCATTAACAATAACACCAATAGTTCATGGTGTACAAACAATAACAACTGATAAACCGAATGCTTTATGTCAATGAACGAGTGACGAAATTTTGCACAAAGATTAACTCCCTGCCGCAAATTGCTTGCCGTAAAGCGGACAATCGTGAATGACTCCTGATGGCCGACTGCCGACGACCAGAAAACAAAAATTTGTTCGTTGCGAGTGTCTGATTTGATATGATTTTAAAGGGTTTTATGAGTAAAAATATCCACTTATAATTGTAAAATAAAAGATGCCCGTGCTCAAATAATCGCAGAAGATGTAGTAACAGTTTATTTTTTTGGCTCTGTGTACGTTATGCAATCATATCTATAAAAGTACAGTAACTGTAATGAACCGATAACATAAATCACAGGAACCGATTACATCCGTTTTTCGGGACTACATTAGCCGAGAATGGTTAGAACACATCTGATTGACTGATAGCACGGTTCGACATACTCATTTCTTCATAGGTAAATCGAACGCTGTTTTAAGAGCCAGTATTCTGCACTGAAAAATAGGCTTCAGACACCCAGGTCTCTAGGATTTTAAGTCGACCCCACTTTGAATACCATGCG
>JBAXUR010000200.1:0-4090 GCA_037129595.1 Methylococcaceae bacterium
TCGCGTTGGCCCGAGCCTTTTTAAAAAATGCCGACATTATCTTGCTGGATGAGCCAACTGCCAATCTTGATGCCACCAATAAAACGGCGCTATTGGCGGTTATTGATCAGTTATTTGCTGATAAAACCCTGATTATCGCTACACATGATCCTTTGATTATTAATAGAATGCCAAGGCGGATAACTTTACAGCAAGGACGACTGGTGTTATGAAAGATTTGTGGTTTTTTCTGAAATTATTCAAACCCCATAGCGGCTGGTTACTGGGCGGAATCATCTTGTCATTGCTGACGGCTTTTGCGTCTATCGCATTATTGGCGCTGTCAGGCTGGTTTATCAGTTCTTGTGCGATAGCAGGTTTAGTCGTTATTGACGGCAACGTACTGGCCTTTAACTTTATGCTGCCTGCCGCGCAAATACGCGCCTTGGCGATTATCCGGACGGTGGGTCGTTATGGTGAGCGTTTGGTGACCCATGAGGCGACTTTTAGGGTATTGGCCGGCATCCGTAGCTGGTTTTTTCAACAGCTGATTCCCTTGGTGCCGGGGCGTTTGTCGGTACTACGCAGTGGTGATTTATTATCACGCATGACAGCGGATATTGATGTGTTGGATGCCCTGTATTTGCGTTTGCTTGCACCGGCCATCGTGGCAACTATTGGCGTAACGGCTGTTACCGTTTTTTTGGCTTTTTATGCACCCGTGATCAGTCTGGCTAACGGCCTTATGTTACTGATTGCTGCGGTTGGGGTGCCGTGGATTTTTAATCATTTAGGACGAAGCGGAGCAGAACAAATAGTTGTCTTGGCGGCCAATTTCCGGATTCGACAAGTAGATATGATGCAGGGTTTTGCGGATTTAATAGCTAATCAGGCTTATGGGCGCTTTAGCCATTTTCTTGAGCAGTTTTCTGATTTGATGCTTAATACCCAACGGCAAAATAACCGTTTATCAGCGATTTCTTCAGCCATCACCTTTTTACTGGCGCAGATAGCCGTACTATTGGCCTTGGTGCTTGCCGCTATTTTATTTAAAGAGGGCTTGTTATCAGGAACCGATTTGGCATTGCTTGTTTTTTGTGTGCTTGCGGCTTTTGAATTAGTGACGCCCTTGCCGGTAGCCCTGCAAATGCTGGCAAAACTCCAAAAAGCGGCGCGGCGTATCAGGCAGGTAACAGAATTGTCGCCAACAACACCGCAACACATTCAAACCGTAGCCTTGCCGGAACGGTATGATTTGCAGTTAACTGAGGTCAGTTTTCGTTATCCTGATCAGCAAAATTGGGTATTAAAAAACATCAATCTGGCTATTCCACAGGGCAGTAAAATTGCCATTGTCGGGGTTAGCGGTTCAGGTAAAACCACTTTATTGCAGTTGCTAATGCGCTATTATGATCCCAACCAAGGCCGTATTTTATTGGCCGAACATAATCTAAAACAACTGGATACCGATCAATTAATGACCTGTTTTGGCGTATTGTCGCAACGCAGTCAATTGTTTGCCGCCAGCATCAAACAAAACCTGTTAATTGCCAAACCCAACGCTTTGGCAACCGAACTGGATGCAGCCATACAAGCCGCGGGCCTGGAGAAATTTATCAGCTACTTGCCGGAGGGTCTTGATACCTGGGTCGGTGAAAGTGGTGTAAAAGTATCGGGTGGTGAAGCACGGCGTATCGCCTTGGCGCGGTTGTATCTTAAAAATGCACCGATATTGATTTTGGATGAACCCACAGAAGGTCTGGACAGTGATACCGAACGGGATGTATTTAAAGCCTTGGCAATTTTTTCCAAGGATAAAACAGTCATCATGGTGACGCATCGTGAGGCAGGTTTGGGTTTGGTTGATGTGGTTTATGGAATGGAACAGGGCGTTTTGTGTGTCATGTAATTACATTAATCAAATTAGGAATCGGCATAAAATAAGATCACTGCTAGATTACCCGTTAAACAAGACCCTCCGAGATCGTGTTGATTTTAGTTGGGGCTGATCGTCCGTTCGGTATCGACCCACAGCTGACATTGGGATATGGATTTAGGCTTCCCGATACCGGTCATTGGCAAAGTAAGTAACGCTATCAAAATGCTATTAAGGTCAGAGTAAATTTATAATTATCTCAGTTGATTTAAGCTTACTCTGACCCCAGTTATTTATGACCCCAGTTATTTATGACCCCAGTTATTTATAAATAAAAGGATAAGTCATGACTCAAGCTGTATATATTAATTGTGGTGAATTTATAAGGAGAATAAAAATGAATAATGTGATTACCTTTCCTAAAAAGATGAAAACTCTGCGAGAGCAAATTTATGATAGAAAAATTACCGATGATATAAGAACTCACCTTCTCAATGAACTAGATGATTTGGAAAAATATCATCCTAATTCTTGGGATAAGAGATTTGCACAAGACATGATTAAATATCGTGAAAAGCTGACAGATAGTCAGATTGAGCAGCTAGAGAGAATATTACAGAATCCAATTCTGGAAGAAGAATATCCAGATGGTCTTGAGTTATAAAATACTTTTAATAAGCGCCTGCAATCGGACAGCCAAAGTTGTCCTTTTTGAAGAAGTAAAAGTCTTGACTCTTGCCTCTGTTATTATTTTACTCGCTCGACTATAGTGGATGGAAAAATGCAATCATCGGGTCAGCTAACTTGAAATAACAGAAAGATAGTACAGTTTCCGGTTATGACGCTGAATACAGAAAGTTATTTTATGGTTAGTTAGATAGTTAAATTTAAACGGAGTATTAAAATGCACGAAAGCCAAAACCCTATGACTGGTTTCAAAACTTTAGAGTTAGCGTTCTCGCAAGGGTTTAGGATGAAAAAAGTGCCTAAAACAAAGGATATTTATGTTGAAATAGATTGGGCTCTTGGAGCGCAGCGTTATACATATGCACGCTTAAAAAGGTTAAAGGTTTTACAAACTGTTGTACTAAATGGAAATCAGCCGTTAAATGGACTTCCCTGTTTTTGTTTGTTCTATGGCACTCTTGAACAATTACGAGGGGCTGGAGTTACAATTCCTTTTATAAAAGAAATGTTAAGTCAATTTAAACGGGATTTACCAAAAGAAATTAATGAATACTATTTAGAGACAATTGTTGATTTAGACAACCCAGCTTCTTTAGCAGTAGCATCCAAGCTTTTTGGCGACTCAGATCTTGATAGTGTTGATGAAATATCAGGGGAATTGGTACGGCGGATATGGCAAACAAAAATGAAAAAATAACACCGTGCACTGGATTATTGTAAATTTATATAAAATAAACGAACAAGGTTAGATGGCGTGAGCACTCCGCGCGAAGCCGCCATCTGACCGTTTGTTGGATAAACCCTATGTTGGAGCACGCAGAGTGACATCAAGATAAGAAAATAGCTTTTCGGCGTTTTGGGTTGGCAGAGATCTGTTTGAGATGCAAAGCTCAAAAACAAGCCGGAATGAACACAATGACGGCAATCGCACCTGTATGGCCGTGCTGAGAAACATTATTACCCACTTAAACTGTCGGTTAGGCAAATATGCAAAGAACAATACAGAAAAATTCTATATCTTATTTTTCAGAACCTTAGATTTCTCCTCGTATTCATCATTAGTGAGAATTCCGTTATCTAAAAGAGACTTAAGTTCCATTAATTCTTTACGAGCATGTTTTCTTGAAATTTCCCCTGAAAATTGGCCAAAGGCAATTAAAGCGGCACCAATTAATGTAAAAATAATTCCAGGTACTACGCCTGAACTTTTCCCTATAAGTAGTATGAAAAGACCAAAACCCGCAACCAAAAAACCACCAACTTTAAAATATTTCTTCATTTTATAACCCTTTAAGTAAAATTTTTAATTTCTGCATGAATTGGAGAGCGCAATGTTATTTTGTTTAACGCCTTGCTCAGCGGCAGTTTAAAGTGGCACGTTTTTGCGAATGCAAAAAAAGTGCGACCTGTACGATTAGAATTTCATTATTCACACATGTCCACGGTTACCGTCATTCCGGCATGGATGCCGGAATCCGTACGCCCGTAAGGGCGTGCTATTAATACGGTGAAAGTCCGTATCAGAGAAAGCCAAAATCTCTGTAGTTG
>JBAXUR010000201.1:0-4082 GCA_037129595.1 Methylococcaceae bacterium
TTTATTTATTTGTGTATCTTATTATTTACAAATGAACAGCCAGCCAGATGGTATTAAAATTAGGAAGTGTCCATTTAACCCTGTGTCTTGCATGTGCAGGGATGAAGAGATAATCTCCCGGAAGCAATTTTACTAATTTCTGGTTTTTCTCAAAAAGTAGTACGGCCTCTCCCTGAAGCAGTATTACCCACTCATCCTCCGTTTGATCATACCAGTGCCCTGTCGACGTAACATGACCATTGGAGATAATGCGCTCAATTACAATGCTCTCCTTTTTGAGAAGACATTCAACTATTTCTTCCGGTAACGGTTCTGGGATTTCAGAAAAAATGTTGTTGGAAACAGATGGTCTTATAGGGTTCATTTTGGCGGGTTGGGAATATATTATTGGAAATAAAATGGTAACAATATAGAAATTTTCAAAAATAAATTATTCTTTATGTAGTCACTGATCAGAAAAAGCAGCGGTATTGTATAATAGTTTTTTATTAATACTGTAACCTATCTATTTAGGTACCCGATTTTAGATACTTTAGGGAGAAAGAGAATCTTTAACGCATTAACGAATTCATTTGAGTCTGCTTTACCAAAAACGGTTGCCGTTATTGGTGGCGGGCCAGCTGGTTTAATGGCAGCAGAAGTTTTAATTGGGGCAGGTATAAAGGTTGATCTTTATGACGCCATGCCTTCTGTGGGACGTAAATTTTTGATGGCGGGTAAAGGTGGAATGAATATTTCTCACGCAGAGCCGTTCGATAAGTTTTTGTCTCGCTATGGTGCTCGCTGTACTAATATTAAGCCATTGCTTGATAAATTCACACCCCAAGGTCTACGTGATTGGGTACAGGGTCTCGGAATTGAGACTTTTATCGGTTCATCAGGTCGAGTGTTCCCTGTTGACATGAAAGCGGCACCTTTATTACGTGCATGGTTACACAGATTGCGTGTTGCCGGGGTTAATATTCATGTGCGGCATCAATGGTTAGGCTGGTTTGACGATAATAACACGGTACTTAAATTTGCAACACCGGAAGGCGAGTGCAAAATAAAAGTTGATGCTGTCGTGCTTGCGCTGGGCGGAGGTAGTTGGGCGCGACTCGGTTCTACCGGAGCTTGGGTGCCGTTACTTACACAACGAGGTGCTTTGGTTAATCCCTTAAAGCCTTCAAACTGTGGTTTTGATGTATCTTGGAATGAGTATTTTCGCAGCCGCTTTTCTGGACAGCCGATAAAATCAGTCTGCGTGTCTTTTAGTAATGCGGAAGGTGTCAACGTTTGTCAGCAAGGTGAATTAATAATAACTGAAAATGGAGTTGAGGGTGGACTAATTTATAGTCTTTCTGCTTTATTACGAGAAGAGATAATTACAAAAGGATTTGCAGTTATTCATCTTGACTTGCTTCCCGATAAAAAATTGCCGTTGATTATTGACAAGATGTCGCAAATTCAAAGTAAGGATTCTATGGCAAATAAACTTCGTAAACGGATTGGTATTGAAGGCGTAAAAGCGGGATTACTTAGAGAAATGGTATCGGCTTCAGATTTTGATAACGTGAGTCGACTGTGTTCAGTCATTAAAGCTTTACCGGTTAAATTGATTGCCGCAAGGCCACTTGATGAAGCGATTAGTAGTGCAGGCGGGGTTGCTTTTGAAGCGCTTGATGAGCATTTAATGATACGTTCTATGCCTGGGGTTTTCTGTGCTGGTGAAATGTTGGACTGGGAGGCGCCCACTGGCGGTTATCTTTTAACTGCCTGTTTTGCAACGGGGCGAGCCGCTGGTTTGGGGGCGTTAAGTAGTCTGGAATTTGTGGAGGGATATAAATAAAGTGCATAATTATCAACACATTGAATATATTCATTGTGACTTACTATCATAAATACACAGCATAATATGAGCGAGCGAATGACTGTATTAAAGCAAAATGTTTCAAATTTTTTTCAGCATAGCCGGTAAAGGACGACCATGAAAACTCCCAAAAGTCTTGAGCCCTTAGTGCGCGATGGTCTTGTCGATGAAGTTATTAGACCATTAAAAAGTGGCAAGGAAGCGGCTGTCTATGTGGTACTTTCTGAAGGTGAAATTCGCTGCGCAAAAGTCTATAAAGAAGCTAACAAGCGTGGCTTTCATAAGCAGTCGTTGTATCAGGAGGGGCGTAAAGTCAGAAACACCCGGCAGGCGCGTGCGATGGAAAAAAACACCCGCTTTGGACGCAAACAGCAAGAAGAGGTTTGGCAAAATGCCGAGGTTGATGCTTTGTACCGCCTTGCCGCAGCCGGTGTACGTGTTCCGCAACCTTATAATTTTGTTGAAGGTGTGTTGCTAATGGAGCTGGTCACTGATGAGCATGGATCGGCCGCACCTAGGCTTAACGATTTGGTGTTGAGTCGTGAGCAAGCACTTGAATATCACACTATATTGATTAAAGAAGTGGTCAGAATGCTCTGTGCAGGAATTGTTCACGGCGATCTGTCCGAATTTAATGTTCTTGTTGACGCTCATGGTCCGGTCATTATCGATTTACCCCAAGCTGTAGATGCGGCAGCTAATAATAATGCTCCCGGCATGTTGGAGCGTGATGTCAATAATATGGCAGCCTACTTTGGTCGCTTTGCGCCAGAACTGCTTGCAACAAGTTATGGTAAAGAAATCTGGAAGATTTACGAAAGCGGCAACCTTATGCCTGATGTCAAACTGACCGGACATTTCAAAGGCAGCAATAAACAGGCTGATGTGGGTAGTATTATGCGGGAAATTAATGATGCTCGAGATGACGCGATAAGGCGTAAATACGAGCATGAAGAATGAAGCTAAATGGTTCAAGTGAAAACAATATTAAGTCATGAACCTTTTACCTTGAACCTAATTTCCCTTTATCAGGACATCTTATGAAAGACAAGCAACCGGACAATCCTCTACACGGTGTCACCCTGGAAACTATACTGATCCAACTCGTAGATTATTATGGTTGGACTGAATTAGGCAAAATAATCGACATCAGATGTTTTAATTATGAGCCCAGCATCAAGTCCAGTTTAAAGTTTTTAAGAAAAACTCCGTGGGCGAGAACACGGGTTGAAGAGTTGTATCTCAATAAAGATGATTTTGAATAAAAGCAAATAACTCGCATTTTTCAACTTACGGTTATCGTCCCTTGCACTTTGTTGTATTTCCACCCCCAAAAGTACATGATGTATTTCCTGTGACCTAGATTTTCTTCAGTTCTAAAGTTATAAACCATGCGTATTCTTAGTATTATCGTTCTTCTGTTTACCTCATTAATTGAAATTGGCCCTGTTCCTATTACGCCAATAGTATTAATTTGGATCGTATTGTTTCGGCCGGAATGGTTTTATGAATGGGTTTTAAAAATATATAACAAAAACTAAAGTCGATAGTACCTTAAAAATTATCCAATTTTTCAATGGGGTAGCGCAGATTAAAATTTTCCGAGATGCCATCGTCTAATTAATGCACCCCGAATGAATCCTTCTTTTTAATGTGGGTGGGATTAAGTAAGCCATGCAGTTTTTGCTCATCTAGTTCATTTTCCCATTTTGCCGCAACCACAGTGGCAACTCCGTTGCCGATAATATTGGTGAGTGCGCGTGCCTCGGACATGAAGCGATCTATACCGAGTATCAGTGCAAGTCCGGCGACAGGAATGGTCGGGATGGTCGAAAGGGTTGCTGCTAGCGTAATAAAGCCGCTACCTGTTACTCCCGCAGCACCTTTCGATGTCAATAACAATACGCCGAGTATAGTCAGTTCCTGCATCAGGGTCAGAGGGGTATTGGTGGCTTGGGCAACAAAGATAGCGGCCATTGCCAGATAGATTGAGGTTCCATCAAGATTAAATGAATAACCTGTTGGAATGACCAAACCGACCACCGATTTGGAACAACCCAAGTTTTCGAGCTTGGTCATCATGCGCGGTAGTACCGATTCTGATGAAGACGTGCCCAGCACGATTAACAGCTCATCTTTTATGTAAATAATAAATTTGAGTATGTTAAATCCGGTAAGTCGGGCGATTAATCCCAATACAATAAAAATAAACAATAAGCAGGTTAAATAAAAA
>JBAXUR010000202.1:0-3970 GCA_037129595.1 Methylococcaceae bacterium
GTTTGGGTTTGGGTTTGGGTTTGGGTTTGGGTTTGGGTTTGGGTTTGGGTTTGGGTTTGGCCTTCGTATTAATACTTCGTGACAATGTAAAAAAATACGTAAGCATTCAACCCCTCTTTTTTAAAGAGGGGGACTGAATAATTACAATATTTTCACGACAAAGACATGAAGTTTTCTTTCTTCATGCACTTCGTGGTAAATAACAAATATTAATAGCTTATGGATAATGAGAAGTTACATCAATTTAAATCAAGTCTCTGGCCACCACGGAAAAAACAAGCTGGTAGTTTTTTGATACAAGCGATAATCGTCGCCTCGACTGCGTAAGGCTTGTTGTTCGGTAAACGGAATTCCGGTAAAAAAATATAAAAAGCAAAACATCACTACCGGGGCAAACCATAACCAGTATTGATAATCACCGCCCCAACCCATTAGTGGGTAGGCAAACCAGTGTAGCCATTCAAAAAAATAATTGGGGTGTCTTGAATATCGCCACCAGCCTTTTCGACAGGTTAAGCCACTATTTTTGGGATTATTTCTAAAGTCGGATAATTGCTGATCGGCAGTGGTTTCGCCGTATAACGCTAAAGCGGCAAGCAGCAAGGCGGCAATGATCAGTGGCGTTTGTGGCTGCGTGTTTTGTGTAACCGCCCAAAAAGGCAGCGATAACAGACAAATAAATCCGGCCTGCAATAAAAAAAACAGCAAAAAACCTATATCAACACGATCTTTCATGGCGTTACGCATGGCGTGATAGCGGCCATCTTCGGATTCTGAAAACACGCGGCGCTGTAAATAAAAACCCAAGCGCAAAAACCAGCTAAAGACCAGTAACCCCAAAACCAATTTCAACCCTAACGGTGCCGAACCGGTCAAGGCATACCAAGGTCCTGCCAACATCATGCCATAAGCCCAGACAACATCAACAATACCGGCATTAGCGTGGTTTTTTTGCCAGATCCAGGCCAATAACATGGCCGCTATACTAAACACGGCTACAACAGTCAGACTAAACATACTTTACGCCTCTTGTTTTATTTGTTTTAAATGGTTAGCCAACCACAGTAATAACGGGATGCTAACCGCCCAACTTAAACTCAACACAACTGCCCATAACCAGGATTCGCTGATAATATCGACCGCTCCCAAGCGTGCCGCTCCCAGATAAGATAAGGGACCACTTAAACCGCTTAACACACCGGCAAGCAGTAATCGTGATTGTAACCAAGCCAAAGAATGATTCAGTGTTAATGCCAAGCCCGCCCATAACAGCAAAATCCATAAAGGCGCTCGCCCGGATAAAGCAAAGTCGGGAGCAAATTTAAGCCAATCCAACTTTATCCAGGTGGTATCGAGTATTAGCCCTATTAGCAAAGTAACCAGCATTAACTGAAAGTCACCATAAACGCGTCTGGCCGGGCGAAATTCCCAAACTATAAAGCCTGTCAGCAGTACCGGTGCCAACCAAAATAGCTTCTCGGCTGCGCCAATAATAGCGCCAAACCATAGCGCCTGCATCCACAACATATTAATCCAGTTATTTAGCGTCATAAACCGGTAACCATTGCTGACGACGATTGCCGGGTTTGGCCAGTAATAACTGCACATTGGAAATGGATTTTTCTTTAAAACCGCCTTCGCAGTAGCACAAATAAAATTCCCACATGCGGATAAACTCTTCGTTGTAACCCTGCGCCCTGACTTGATCCAGCTCGGCCATAAAGCGTTTGCGCCAACTGTTTAAGGTCAGCGCGTAGCTTTCTCCCTGATCTTCAAGATTAATCAAGCGTAAATCCGTACAACGAGAGGCGCTGGCAACAATCGCGCTGACACTGGGAATAAAGCTGCCGGGAAAAATATAACGCTTGATAAAATCCACGCTTTTTAAGGCTTGATAGTAGTAGCGGTCTTCTATGGTAATCGCCTGAATCAAGGCTAAACCGTTGGGTTTTAACAACGCTGCACATTGTTTTAAATAGGTATCCAAATAATGATGCCCCACCGCTTCTATCATTTCAATGGAAACCAGTTTGTCGTAACTACCCTGTAAATCCCGATAATCTTCCATCAATACCGTCACTTGATCAGCTACGCCAGCATCGACGAGTCGTTGCTTGGCGGCCTGATATTGTTCTTTGGAAATAGTGGTGGTGGTTATTTTGCAGCCATAGTTTTTAGCGGCATAGGTTGCAAAACCACCCCAACCTGTGCCAATTTCCAGAATGTGATCTTCCGGTTGCAAATGCAGTTTTTGGCAAATACGCTCCAGCTTTGCAGTCGAAGCCTCTTCAAGGCTAAGCTCAGGATTATAAAAAGTGGCTGATGAATACATGCCGTGCTGATCCAAAAACAAGGCAAACAAATCATTACCCAGATCATAATGCGCCGCTATATTTTTTTTGCTGTTTTGTTGAGAGTTGCGATTAGCGAAATGCCAAAACTTAAGCAATTGATTAGCGAGTGTTGCCAAGCCGCCTTCCATGCTATCGAGTAAATCCCGATTACGCACCAATATTTGTATCACGCTGCACAAATCATCTGCCTGCCAGCCCTGATCCATATAGGATTCTGCCGCACCGATAGAACCACCCAGCGCCACTTGACGATAAAAACTCATGTCCAGCACGTCAATTCTGGCCTGCAAACCATCACTGCCCTGAGTGCCCAGTACAAATTCACCCAAGGGATCTGACACGGTTAATACGGCATTTTCCAGACGCGCCATTTTATCCAGAAACGCTTTACGTAACAGTAAATCTATTCGTGTCGGATTGTTGCTTAACGTTTCAGCGATTGCATTCATAGTGTTCTCAATATTTTTATTCGGGTTGTTTATTCTAAAAAAGAGCCATTTGTCCACGAAAAGCACGAAAGTAAAAAAAGCAGTCCATCTGTTTCCTGATTAGGAACGCGCATGAAATAACTTGACCATTTATATCCCCTCACCCCAGTCCTCTCCCGCATAGGTATCTACAAAAATTCGCATAATAAAAACAATGAGTTGAAAGCCATCAAGCTCATCAAGCTCCCTCTCCTGCTGGAGAGGGTTGGGGTGAGGAGAATAAAATCAAGCAGTTATATTCTCCCTCAAGGGAGAAGGAGCTGATACTTGTGTAGATACCTATGCCTCCCCCGGAGGGAGGGAGCAAGATGCATAATTTATTTCATGCGCATTCCTAAGCATGTTAACTAACGATTTACAACTTAAGCTGTCTTTAAATTTTTTTCGTGCTTTTCGTGTCTTTCGTGGACAAACTGCTTTTTCCATCGCTACCAGGGTGTCCATAAAAAGGCACGCCTTTTAGCCATAAGCGCAAAGCTTGCCAATAAATAGAAATGACGACTGATAAGGTCAAAAAAGGATAACGCAAAGGTAAATTCTGCATCGCAGCGCGAGTCATTGGCTGTGCTTTTAGCTGTAAGGTCGCGTCAAAACAGCACTCATCATCCTGTTGTAACTGGATATGAATGGTTAAGGCTGATTGATGCAAACTAAACTGCCAACGGTAATGTTGCTGCATGGGCATAAACGGCGAAACATGAAAGGCTTTATCAAATTCAAACACCCATTTATTTTTAGAGTCGGTATTTTCGCCAGCATCCAGCACGTAGCAGTAGCGTTCATTCCAGGGCGTGTTATTGATGTCCGCGAGAATAAAGCGGGGCTGCTCGCTACCCTCAGGAAAACAAAAATAAAAACTCACCGGATTAAAAGCAAAGCCCAGAAATCGCAAATGCGTCAACAGACAAATTCGCCCCTTAAAATCTGTTCCGGTATGGTCTTTAATACGACTTTTTACCGCGTCGGATAAATCCTGCCCGGCATCCCCCAGATAATCCTTGCGATAAAAACCAACCAGATTAAAGCGCTCCAAAGACCAAAAGGGGCTGATTGCCAACACCTGATCCACCTCATCAAGATCCAGCCAACTCATAAAAACCGGATAGTTAAAGGCATGTTTTTTGGGCA
>JBAXUR010000203.1:0-3958 GCA_037129595.1 Methylococcaceae bacterium
GAGAAAAGCTGGTTACGCCTTTAGCTTTAAGCATGTCTTCGCAAGCTTGTATTTTTTCATATTCTCCGGCATTAATCGCTATCATCAAGTAAATATTGATAGCGATTGCAGGGTCGGGTAATAAATTCATCGCTTTATCAATCAAACGAAAAGACTCAGCATTATGTCCAAGCGTCTTCATAGAAACAGCGTGATTAATATTTAAAATCGGATCCTTCCCCAGTTTAAGGGATAGGGTATGCTGTTTGACGCATTCATTAACATCTCCTTCTACTGAAGCAATTAAACCTAATGCCATTGCCGCTAAAGACGGATTAATTTTTATTAGGCTTTTAGCGTCATTTTTCATGCGCTGTGATGTCAGATCATCCGGTTTAGTTTGAGATAATGCATAATTATCGATTTTTTCTATAATGTTATTTAAAACGGTAGTGGGGTCTGTAGACATTTACGGATTCTCCAGGCTAATTAAGTTAGGTGATGCGGATAGTCTAATGACTCAAAACTTATACGTTGGTGGGTGTCATGTCGTTAATCACTTTATAGATTTCTTCTATTTGCATTGCCGGAATTTCCCCTTCTGTTCTAAAGCCAGCGTGAAAGTGATCTAAATTAAAAGGGGTAAATAAAGCCAGGTCATTTGCTAGTTGCTCATTTCCGTTCATTAAGGTAAGCGTATTTTCATCGGTTATTATTGTTAACCAAAAAAATAGATGATCTCCAATTAATTCAACTAAGGTACCTGGATAGTTGATATGATGGTTTTTTTGTAGTGAATTAAAGAGAAAGGCTATTAAAGGAAATACATTAATGTCTATGTTTGACTTTAATATCAAGCTACTAAAATAAACCCTTACAAGTATCTCAGTCGGAATATTTGCTTTAATACGAATTAATTCATCATAATAAATTTTAACTTCTTGATGATGGCCGGTGTCAAAAGCCAACGCTATTTCGGAGTTAATTAAGCCAATTGGGTCGGGCATTAGTTTCATTATGCTTTGCATTAATCGATAAGATTCTGCGTGCTTGCCTAATGTTCGCATTGATATGGCGCGGTAACAGACGTAATAGGGTTTGCGACTTAACTTAATGGCGATCGCATGTTGTTTTTCGGATTCTTCTAAATTACCTTCAGTTGCTGCAATAAGGCCATACGCAGATGCACCTAAGGCAAGGTCTGAGGTTATTATTTTTTTAGCCGCCTTTTTCATGCGTGTAACTGTAAAAGCATCTGGATGTGTTTCGTTTAGTGCATAAACGGACAGTTGATCCAATAATTTTTCGAAAATGGCGGACGTACCTTTTGACATTAGATTTTCTCCATCCCGACTAAAATAACCAATGATTTAGCCTTGTGCTTGAGCCAGTGTAATAGTAATGAGTATATGTGTCAGAAAAAGATTGTATTCAATGGGGGCGGATTATAATTCTGCTACATTAAAATAATAAATACAATTCATAGAGTTAAACAGGCCACATGTCTGGGTACGGCGACGCTGACACTTATATACATGATGCTGATAAATTCACCTTTTTAGTGTATGTAACACCCTCATTGCCAGGGTTACCCCGAACAACGCCAGCGATACTTAGCGAATAGAATGTATAAAAAAACGTAAAATATTAGCCGAACGTCAGTAGTGGGTCGGGTGGAGATTGTGATCTCCTTACAAATATTACAACTCTGAATGGCCGGCATTAAGATTGGCTTTTTTCAAACTGACGAATATCGGCTCACGGCCATCTGGAGACGGCCACTAATCTCCAATGAACGGCAGGTCAACATCTTATAGCGGCCATTATCAAATCTGGATAGTACAGCTTTCGAGTCAATTTCATTTATTAACGGGGAAATGAAGCTTAATGGCTGTACCTTTGTTAGGTGTGCTTTCAATGACCACTGTCCCATTATGTAAATCCATAATCGATTTGACAATGGCGAGACCCAACCCTGTTCCTTCTTCTGAGCGTGCCGGGTCTACGCGATAAAACCGGTCAAACAACTTGGACAGATGTTCCGTTGCAATGCCACAACCGTTGTCTTGTACACTCACTTCTGTTGATTCATTTTCAGTCGAGCACAGCGATATGCAAATCTTTCCGCCGCTCGGCGTATGCTGAATGGCATTGAGTAAAAGATTACTGAGGACGCGTTTAAACAGCTGTGGATCGGCATATATAAATCCCTGACCCTGGCATACCAAATGAATGCCCTTTTCTTCAGCCAAGGCTTCATGGTAACTACAGCTCGCTTCCAATTCCTCTCTGCCATCCAGACGAACTGTGCGCAATGGTATCTCGGTGTTCTCGGCTCGCGCTAGAAACAGCAAGGTTTCCACGATGCGCGACAGTCGCCCGTATTCTTCCAGATTGGATTCGAGAATCTCGCGGTACTCGTCGGCATTTCGTGATCTGGACAGGACTACTTCAGTTTCTCCCATCAGGATATTGATCGGTGTGCGCAGTTCGTGTGCAAGATCGGCTGAAAACTGGGTGAGTTGCGCGAAGGATTCAGCCAGGCGTAGCAGCATGGCATTAAAAGCGGACGCCAGGGTAGACAATTCTTTAGGCCAACAGGCAGGATCAAGTTGTTCGTGAAGTTGCGTGGCCGTAATGCCTTCTATGTGACGCGTTATTTGAACAAGGGGACTCAAGCCTTGTCGCGCAATCAATAGAGCGGCCAATGTTGAAAATAGCAGACCAAAAAACAGAGCCACCATAAGATGATGTTGGTACTTTGCCAGGAGTGCCGCTTGATATGTCATATCCAGAACGATTTGAATGGTTTGTCGCGGCAGGGTCTTGGTGTACGCTGCCATCAGCATAACCGTCCGACCATCAGAAATTTTCTGCACTACCGTGTTCGTTTCGGGAATTTCGCCAAACTCCGGAAACTGTGTTGCCGTCGGTAAAGATTCCATCCCAGGCGTTTCGAGCACGCTGTGACCGGTTTCATCCAGAATTCTCGAATAATAACGTCCCACCGGCAGATCAATCCCTTCGCCTTGTTCATCCGCCAATCGCTCAAGATTGGTCGGCTGTTCATGCAGCACAGTACGTAACAACTGAATCTCTTTTAATAGAAACTGTCTATTGTCCTGCGCCAGGGTTTCGGTCAGCGTCTGATGCAAATACCAACCGATCGATAACAGAATCACCGAAGCCGAGATGATGTAAAGCAGCGTGAGTCGGGCAGTAATCGACCAGGGTTTATCGCTCTTCAAGGACATAGCCTATTCCTCGAACGGTATGTAACAATTTTTGGGGAAAGGGATCGTCAATTTTCTGCCGCAAGCGACGCACCGCCACGTCAACAATGTTAGTATCGCTGTCGAAATGAACATCCCAGACCTGCTCGGCAATCAGCGTTCGCGACAACACTTCTGCAGGCCGTTGCAAGAATAATGATAACAAGGCGAACTCTTTAGGCGACAAATCCAGCCGCTGGCCGTTCCGTAAGGCCTTGTGTCGGATGGGGTCAAGGGTGAGATCGGCTATCCCCAACTGTTCTGCTTGTCGCGCCGGACCTCGCCGGAGAATCGAACGAATCCGCGCCAACAGTTCGACAAAGGCAAAGGGCTTGACCAGATAGTCGTCGGCACCTAATTCCAGGCCTTTCACCCTATCCTCGACAGAATCTCGCGCAGTCAGAAACAGCACCGGAGTCAGCTTGCCGCCGCGACGCAAGGCTTGGAGTACCGACCAGCCATCGCGCAACGGCATCATGACGTCGAGAATGATCAGGTCATAGTCTACCGTGTTGGCAAACAGTAAACCTTCGTCACCCTCGTTGCTGACATCGACGATAAAGCCTTGCTCAGTCAGGCCTTTTTGCAAATAGGCGGCGGTTTTTTTTTCGTCTTCAATAATTAGGATGTGCATAAATAGATTTCTATACGACTAGGTTCTGTTGACGTTTCACCTCAACCATAAAAGCACCGAGGAAAATGACAGC
>JBAXUR010000204.1:0-3929 GCA_037129595.1 Methylococcaceae bacterium
AGACATTCAGCAATACTTTGATGATGTTAACACCATCGTCATGAAGGCACCGTTACCTTTCAACAGCTATCCCGTAATCGCTTCCATACTGGAAACAATTAACTTAAATAATAATACGGGCTTGACTGAGTACGCACTTGAGGAAATAAACGGAGAATTATATTATTGGACATTAGTAAAAGCAGATACTGAAACCGTTACCCTAATGAACGCCCAATTAGAAGACGCACTTAGCCAACTGGAAAATATAAACCTGGATGAATTTCACATTGCCTTTAGGTCAAAAGATATGAGCATCAGTGTTAACCCCGATACTAACTGAGTTAGCGCTGACAGTGGGTCAGGTGCTGACGCTAGCATTCACACGATAACTGACGTTGATTTTTATGCAGTGTGACGGACAAATCACGACCCATAACTGCCGGTCGCGTTTCTCCAAACCGGCCAGTCAGTCAAAACCAGATTCTGCGAACTGGAGGGCTACAAAGCAGCCATTGGCGATCTCACCCAATCGGCCAAAAGCTGCCATTGAAAATTGATAATTAATTTTGATCTAACGTTATATGGAAACGATTTTTTACGCGCATTGGCATGTTATCCAGTTTAGATTAACTATCGTTAATAAGGTATTTTTATCAAATAAAGTTGAAAATAGTGTAAGTTATCCAGACCCAGATAATAACAACTTGTTCGACAAAATTATGATCAAGCAACAAGGAAAACTGTAATGTGGGATGTCTTTATATCTCATGCAAGTGAAGATAAGAACTCTGTAGCACGCCCCCTGGCAATTGCATTGCAGACGCACGGATTGACTACCTGGTTCGATATAGACTCGATGTTTGCCCATGATCCACTTAATCAGAAGATCGTGGAGGGGCTCCGTAGTTCTCAGATCATTGTTCTCATCATTAGCTCTCGTTTTCTTTCGAAAGAGTGGACAACTCGGGAAATGACCTTGGCTATCGAGTTAGAGGATCCTCCGGATTGCGTCGTGATCCCAATATTTCACAACCTTACGGACGAAGATATTCAGAAAATCCCTGCGACTCTCCGAGATCGCCCAGGTGTTTCGACAAGGGAAAGCCTCGAAGAAGCAATTGTCCGCCTTGTTGGGTCAATTAGGTCCATTAGAAATGAATCACTTACCGGTTGGATCCATTTCACACCAGATGGGTGGCCAATTAGACATATGTTTGAGGATTGGCTTCGTGCTGCTGATAAGCACAAGTCTTTCGACATTGAGCCACCTCAGATAGCGTGGCCGAGTGAGCTTTTCATTTGTATTAATAAAACGGAACGATTTGGGGATAAACTCGTTTTAGCAGCACCCGATCCGGAAACGCCTGATTGGTTCGATTTTCAAGGAACAAGACTTCGTGGTATGGATATTGAAATTTGCCGATCTGCACCGATACGTGCGAGGGAAATGATGGAGCTTTGCCCAGTAAGAGCAGCTTGCCTCGCTGCCGGCTTGAAGAGCGCTGGTGATGGCTATTGGTATGCGACTTATGCAGGTCGAACATTTCTCTACCTGGCGCTTAAGGAAATTTATAGGACTGTCAACCACGGCGCCTACATTGCGGGTGGTTCTTTGCCGACTAGTTCTTTTGGCGATGATATTCTGGCAATGCCAGTGGGGAGGATTTGCGGTGAGCAACTTGGATCAGTGTTAGTAACCTCAGACTCAGTTTCGGAGATGATTAAACCATATCTGAGTGGAGGTAACGAGTTATCGGTGACAGGGCGGGTGGATCATTTACAGCACCTACAATTGAACACTAATGGCGGTCCTTGGATGGATTTTTTCGAAGACTTTTTGGTTCCGCAGATTGAACTAAGGCTCCTTATATTTGGCATTAGATCGACCCTCCAATATTCTTGCGATCGTAAATCGTGGAGATTTCGGCGATTTAGAGATGAGAATGACAAGATCATTTAGCAGGTCGATGGCCTAATTGATTTTGCGAGATGTTCGGGGTCGAACAAGCCCTTGCAGCGGTAGCAAGCTACCTTGGATCAGTTATTTGAAACAATTGCAAATAATCGGGGGGAAATTAAATCTAATGACTGAAGCGGAAAGAAAACACGTTCCATTTGCAATTTTTTATAATTAAAAATCAACCAGGCAAGCTGGTTATTTTGATGTTTGCTTTCAATGACTGCTATGGGCCCAGACTGTGTGAAAACTCCAATTTATGCAAAATATGGCCTTCATAAAGCTATCTGCCAAGTTATGGGGTTACTATTTATCGACTATTTTGTGTTTGGTTTTATCCTGCAAAAACTAAAAGTGCAACTTAGCGCTGATAAAAGTATAAATCCCTTTGAAGAATTCCTTTCTGCGACTAAAAGAAGGCTTTTATGCCCCCAATGCCTCTATGAGAGCCGCAGTGCCCATGATATTCATGACCCGCTTCAAATTATAGGCAAGCACATGCAAGCTCATTTCTGCACTGACCTTATCTAATGTTCGCATTTGGAAGTGCGTGTAACCCATCCAGAGCTAAAGCATCTAATACCGCTTCATGTTCCCAACGACTAATGCGCCGATTGACACCGGTGGTACATTGGGGCTTCATGGTACATTTAACACAGGAAGAAGACCAATAACGCCGCATGGTTTTACCTTTGTCTAGTGAATCATAGCGGAAGATCGCCCGCTCACCAGCAGGGCACTCGTACTCATCATCTTCAGGTTTATAGATAAAATCCCGCTTCCCGAAGAGTCCTTTGGCTTGATTACCCGACGTTTCTGATTTAGGGAGATACACGTCGATATTTGCTTCACCGCAAGATTTTATTTCTTGGCCACTAATAACCTCGATCAGCGACGGCGGTTAAGGCATCAACGTCAATAGCGGCTTTAGCTTGCCGAGCCATATTCGTTAACTGGGCACGATCATTACCTACATTAGTCACTTCGTGAGCAACGATAAGGTGATGTTTAGTATCTACGGCGGTTTGTACGTTATAGCCAACCAGGCCGTTACCCGCACTGATCATGGAGCGAGCATCCGGATCGGTTAGCGAAATTTGCTTGTCGGGGCTGGCCTGTAGTTGCACTTCAATTATATTGAGTCGCTCAATTTCCTTTTTGAGTTTTTCAATCTTACTTTCCAGTCGTTCTGTTTTACCTTTAGCAACTGAATCGTCCAGTCGATCTGCACTGGTAATTTGCCCCAGATAGAGGGCAATACTTTCATCAATCAATTCGAGTCTTCGCTTTAATTTAGCTTGCGTGTAATTCCGATCACGGTTGTTGACGGCCTTAAATTTACTACCATCAATGGTAACAAACGCCTCACTAAAAAGCTTGAGTTTACGGCAAATAATAACAAACTCACGACAAACTAATTTGATCGCTTTGGTATTTTTTTTGCGAAAATCGGCAATGGTTTTAAAATCCGGAGCCAAGCGCTTCAGTAACCACATCAGCTCAACATTACGTCCGGCTTCCCGTTCTAATCAGCGCGATGATTGAACGCGATTTAGGTAACCATACACATAAAGCTTTAGTAGGGTTTCAGGATGATACCCTGGTCGACCGGTGACAGCAGCTAGGGTTTTAAATCCCGTAGCCGATAGATCAATACCATCAATGAATATATCGATTACTCTGGTGGCATTGTCTGCCGAGATGTAATCATCGAGTTTTTCTGGAAATAAGGTCGCATGAGTACGCGCTTCGCCCGTTATAAATCCGCTCATATTAATATACTTTCAATTGAAAATATAATTATAGCTGGATTGTAGTTTTCACACAGTCTGGGCCGCCAAGGGACTGTCCTCTCTTCAGATTCATCGCTGGAAAGCGGTCAATGAGCGTCCGATTCCTGAAAGCGGCCAGTCAACTTTACTGAATAAATTGGCACTACCTACCTACCTACCTACCTACCTACCTACCTACCTACCTACCTACCTACCTA
>JBAXUR010000205.1:0-3906 GCA_037129595.1 Methylococcaceae bacterium
GAGGGCATCAACTCACAAACCCGCTGCGCCATGAGTGTTTCAATTTCTGTCGGTGCGCCAAAACTCAGACCTTTATCAGCGGCTTGTTTAACCGCCGCAATCACCTCAGGATGTGCATGACCTAAAATCATTGGCCCCCAAGAGCCCACATAATCAATATAACGCTTGCCCGAACTGTCATAGATATAAGCGCCGCTGGCATGGTCAATAAAAACCGGTGTGCCGCCTACACCACTAAAAGAGCGTACTGGCGAATTAACGCCACCTGGAATAACTTTTTTTGCGTCAGAAAATAAAACAGTTGCTTCGGTCATAATGGCTTTTTAAGGTTACAATGAATGGCGTAAAGAATAGGGTAACTTTATCATGATTGAAAGCGATCAATGCGTTCATTATAAAAAAGTTGATCTACCCACTTAACATGGGACAGACCTGACAGGTTTTATAAACCTGTCAGGTCTAACTCCAGTATTTTGTAATGGCTAAAGTGGGTAGCCAAAAATTGCGACCTGTTTCTACTTAATCAAATTACGGAATGGTTTATGAAATCAAGAGATAGACGAAGAGGGCTGGTTGTCGTTAATACCGGCGAGGGCAAAGGCAAGTCTTCCAGCGCCTTAGGCATGGTTTTTCGTGCGGCCGGCTGGGACATGAAAGTCTGTGTTATCCAGTATATTAAAGGGCAATGGCAAACGGGCGAACAAAAAGCTGCGGAACGTTTTGATAATATTGAATGGCATGCGTTGGGCGACGGCTTTACCTGGGACACCAAAAATCCTGAACAGGATATTAAAACCAGTCGGGAAATATGGGAGCTTAGCAAGCAGAAAATGCTTTCCGAAGAGTTTGATGTCGTTTTGCTGGACGAGATTAATTATTGTTGTGGCTATGAGTGGATTTCCGGTCAGGAAATTGCAGATTTTATTCGCAATGAAAAACCATCCTGGCTACATTTAATTATGACCGGCCGTAATGCAGCACCGGAAGTGATAGAAATTGCGGATACAGTCACCGAAATGACCATGATAAAACATGCTTTTCAGCAGGGAATTAAAGCCGAACAGGGCATTGAATTTTAATTTTATTGTTGCAAAGTTGAAATTAATGAGCTTGTAGGAACGGCTTTATCTACGGTTTTTCCGCTGTTAAAGTCGCTGCTATAACGATCTATTTATTTTTGGCAATCATCGCAACTTATTGTATAAGGAGATGATTTAAAATTTTTGTATTCATACAACCAACAGATTACCGTCATTTTTTATTGAGAAACGTACTAATGGAAACTTACTTACCTATTATTAAAACCCTTCTTTCTGAATGGACTCTACTGACGCTTGCCAATCCTGTTTACGCCGGGGCATTGGTAGTCGTTGTCTGGTTGCTGACCTCTATTTTTTACAGCATTAAGATTGGCTCGTTAAAGAAAAAGAACATCGCCAGCGAAAAAGCGCGTATTGAAATGCAGGATAAACTCAATGCCGAGCTCAATACTGTACAACAACAAATGCAGCAAATGCAAGGCGAATTAGCGGCTAATACCGAGCAAATGCAAAAAGACCGGCAGTTGGCTCAACATGAAGCTGAGCGAGCTGTCAAAGCTGAAGAGCAGCTTTCATCGCGCAATAAGCAGATTGCCGAGATTATTCAAACCTTGGCAACCAGTTTTGATCTGGGCGAGCGCCCGTTACCGGTAATGGGTGACCTAAAGGCTGAAGATTTGTGGCAACAACACGATAGAGTGATTAACCTGTTAACAACCCGATTGCGTAGTGAACAGCAAGCCAAATCCCAACTGCAACAATCTTATCAGGATGAAACCGTAAAACGGGTTGAGAAAGAAGCGGTAATTGACACATTGCAAGCAACCTTAGCCACTCAAACCAGTCAGCTTGCCAAACTGGAACAAACGCTTGAAGAGCAAAAATCCACGCTGCTACAGCAACAGGAGCAAGCGCAACAGGTTTTATCTCAAACCTTGGAAAAACACCTGTCTGAATTGGCGCGTCTTACCGAACTGGAACAACAAGCCCTGGATTTGGTTAATACCCGGCAGCAGATAGCGCAACTGGAAGAAAAATTAACGACTAAAGAGGCTTTGATTACACAAATTGAAAATACCAAACCAGTCGAGCCAATTAAAGTACAAGCACAGCCAGCACTGATAAAGCTGGCTGAACAAGAAACACCGGTTGAATTAAAACAGACGCCTGCAGAAATCCCGTCAGCAGCCGCACACACAGTTATTGAGCAACCATCAGTGGTTTCTGCTAAAGAAAAAATGGGTGGAGTAACAGGGAAACTTAAAAACCTGTTTGGAAAAACCAGTCATAAAGTAGTGGTAGCCGCGCCAGAAGTTGTTGAAATAGAACAGGATAAACCAGAAATTCAGCCTGTGCCAGTGGCAATCGTACAGCCGTCAGTGGAAGCTGAAAAGCCATCAGTGGCTGCCGCTAAAGGCCAATTTGGAAAACTTAAAAACCTGTTTGTTTCAAAACAGCAACCCGAAGAAACAAAACCAAAAGAACCAGCAATTCAGCCCGCGTCAGTTGCAGTCGTACAGTCGTCAGTGAGCCCCTTGAAAGATCGGTATGGAAAAACAAAATACTACTTTGGCGACATTAAGCAGGAGCCTGAAGAAAAAAAGCTGGAAGAAGTGGAAATTGAGCCTGTACTAGTGCAAGCTTCATTAGCCGTCGAGCAACCGCTAACAAGTCCTGCTAAAAACCAACTGGGGAAACTTAAAAATCTGTTCGGAGCCAAACAGCAACCTGAAGCTATAAAACGGGTAGAGCCAAAAATTCAGCCCGCCCCAGTGGAGGTTCAGCAACCGCCAGCGAGTTCCGCTAAAAACCAATTGGGAAAACTCAAAAAACTGTTCGGTGCAAAGCAGCAACCCGAAGATATAAAACAAAAAGAACCTGAAATTCAGCCTGCGCCAGTGGTAGTCGAACAACTACCAGTGAGCCCTGTTAAAAGCCAATTGGGAAAACTAAAAAACTTGTTTGGTAAGGTTAAATAGCCGTTAATTATAGTGGAATTCGTCGTTAAAAACCGGATAAAGGCATCAGCCTGCTATGTTTAAATGCGAATAAATGCAACAATGGTCGGTTATTTATACCAGCAAGTTCCAAGGTTAAAGTCCATAGTGTGATTGATCAAATAAATGCAATTTTGCCGCAGACCCAATGCAAACAATGCGGCTTTCAGGGTTGTCGTCCTTATGCTGAAGCAATAGCATCAGGAACGGCGGACATTAATCAATGTCCGCCGGGTGGTGATGAGGGCATTATCGCGTTGGCGCATTTGTTAAACGTTAACCCCAAACCCCTTAATCCACAATTTGGCCTGCACAAGCCTAAAAGTGTAGCGTTTATTATTGAGAAAGACTGTATCGGCTGCGTTAAATGTATTGCCGCTTGTCCTGTTGATGCCATTTTAGGTGCGGCAAAATTTATGCATACCGTTATTGCTTCGGAATGCACCGGCTGTGAGCTTTGTGTAGCGCCTTGTCCGGTAGATTGTATTGTTATGAAGCCACTGCCAGCGCCCCTAGATAAAGAACCGTCACTTATCCAGGCGCAAAAAAACACTAGGGCGCAATTGGCAAAGCGCCGTTATGATGTGCGTTGTTTGCGCAAAGAAAATGAAAGTATTGAAAAAGCCGAGCGTGCAAAACAAAAAAGGGCTGACTTGCTAAAGATCCAATTAGAAGGCCGAGCAATTTAGGCGGCGTCCGGCGTTTAAATTTTTGTCCAAACTCGCGGTGTTCGTATCATTGCAAAGAATAGTAACAAATAAAGTAACAACATCCGTGTCTTATGTGTTTTATTTTTTAACGGCTGCGTAGTTACTAATGATTAATGTGCAGAACATCTACGGTATTCCAGATAGCCTCGATAAAATCGG
>JBAXUR010000206.1:0-3816 GCA_037129595.1 Methylococcaceae bacterium
AATTACGCCAAAAATCAAAAGACGAATTAGGGACTATGTTGCTCGATTTATCACGTGAGCGATTTAATCTTAAAATGCAAAAAGGTACTGGTCAACTGTCAAAACCCGATCAAGTAAAAAAGGTTAGGCGCGATGTGGCACGTATCCACACCATATTAAATGAAATGGCGAGTGCATAGCTATGACTGAAAATGTAACTAAATTGCGGACGATCACTGGTCGGGTTGTGAGCAATAAAATGGACAAAACTATCACGGTTTTGGTAGAGCGCGTTGTAAAACATCCCGTTTACGGTAAATACATTAAGCGTTCTACTAAAATGATGGCTCATGATGAATTAAATACTTGTCAAGAAGGTGATGTGGTTGCTATCACATCATGCAGGCCATTGTCTAAGAACAAAACTTTTAAATTAGTTCAAATCTTGGAAAGTGCTAACAAATAGCATAAATTTAAATACAGAATGTAGGAATAAATCATGATTCAGATGCAAACTAACCTTGACGTCGCCGATAATAGCGGTGCAAAAAGGGTCATGTGTATCAAAGTATTAGGCGGGTCGCATCGTCGTTATGCTGGAATTGGTGACATCATCAAAGTCAGTATTAAAGATGCAATACCCCGTGGAAGAGTAAAAAAAGGTGAGGTCTATAATGCCCTCGTCGTAAGAACGCGTAAAGGTGTTCGCAGACCAGATGGTTCTGTTATTCGTTTTGATGGCAATGCTGCCGTTATTCTTAATAACAATTTACAGCCACTCGGAACCCGAATTTTTGGCCCTGTAACACGTGAGTTAAGAGGAGAGAAATTTATGAAAATTATCTCACTTGCTCCTGAAGTTTTATAAGGTAGGGTTAAAGAAATGGCAAAAATTAAAAAAGGTGATGATGTTATCGTTCGTACCGGAAAAGATAAAGGTAAGAGTGGTAGAGTAACCAAGATTTTAAAAGATGATAAGGTTTTGGTTGAAGGAATTAACCAGGTTAAAAAGAACCAAAAACCAAACCCGAATGCAGGTATTACAGGCGGGATAATTGTCAAGGATATGCCGATTAATATTTCCAATATAGGATTGTATAATCCAGAAACCAAAAAAGCAGATAGAGTAGGCTTTAGGTTTTTAGAAGATGGAAAGAAAGTCAGGTATTTTAAATCAACAAACGAAGTTGTTGATGTGTAAGGTGCAGATGAATCATGGCTAGATTAGAAACAGTATATAAAGAAAAAATACTTCCTGCATTAGTTGAGCAATTTGCTTATAAATCTATTATGCAGGCCCCGCGCATCACAAAAATTACACTCAATATGGGTGTTGGTGGTGCAGTAGCTGATAAGAAAGTTCTGCAATCTGCACTTTCTGACATGGAAAAGATTTCCGGTCAAAAGCCTGTTGTTACGTTGGCAAGAAAATCAATTGCTGGTTTCAAAATTCGTGACGATATGCCTATCGGTTGCAAAGTAACTCTGCGCAGCGATAGAATGTACGAATTTTTAGATCGATTAATTAGTATATCTATCCCCAGAATTCGAGATTTTAGAGGGCTAAGTCCCAAAAGCTTCGACGGTCGTGGT
Organism: Methylococcaceae bacterium; assembly: GCA_037129595.1. Classification (GTDB taxonomy): domain Bacteria; phylum Pseudomonadota; class Gammaproteobacteria; order Methylococcales; family Methylomonadaceae; genus Methylobacter_C. The sequence continues at coordinate 1,573 of JBAXUR010000206.1, forward strand.
AATTATTCCATGGGTGTTAAAGAGCAAATCATATTTCCAGAAATAGATTATGATAAAATCGACACTTTACGTGGTATGGACATTACAATTACAACTACAGCCCAGACCAACGAAGAAGGTTTGGCTTTGTTAAAGCTGTTTAATTTTCCATTTAAGAGCTAAGGGGCAGTTTTAACATGGCAAAAAAGTCAATGATTGCGCGTGAAGATAAGCGCAAAAAATTAGTGAAAAAATTCGATGTTAAACGTAAGGCTTTGAAAGAAACAATCAGAGATCCGAACGCATCTTATGAAGATAAAGAATCTGCTCATTTACAACTCCAAAAATTACCAAGGGATTCAAGTGCTTCAAGAGTCCGTAACCGTTGTAATTTAACTGGACGTCCTCATGGGTATTACCGTAAGTTTGGTCTTAGTAGAAACAAATTAAGAGAAGCTACTATGCGCGGTGATGTTCCTGGCGTAGTCAAAGCAAGTTGGTAAGATCTGTTAGATCAAGTTTGGAGATAAGAAAATGAGTATGACAGACCCAGTAGCAGATATGCTGACTCGTATTAGAAACGGTCAATCTGCTGGTAAAAAAAGCATTAAACAGCCTTCTTCAAAATTAAAAGTATCTATTGCTAAGGTACTTAAAGAAGAGGGTTATATTACAGACTTTAACACTGAAACTAATGGCAGTCATACAGAAATGACTGTTGAGTTGAAATACTATAAAGGTGCGCCTGTAATTGAAGCTATAAAAAGAATTAGTAGGCCTGGTTTACGTATTTATAAATCTAAAGACGAATTGCCAAAAGTTCTTGGCGGCTTAGGGATTGCTATTGTATCAACATCAAATGGTGTTATGACTGATAGAGCTGCGCGTGCTATTGGTCACGGCGGCGAAGTTATTTGCACTGTTTGTTAATGTAGGTGTGTTATGTCAAGAATTGCTAAAGCCCCAGTCACTATCCCAAGTGATGTAGAAATAAGATTAGATGGTAATGTCATGATTGTAAAAGGAGTTAAGGGTGAGTTATCTCATGTACTTAATTCCGCAGTTGATTTTGAAATTACTGATAACGTAATTCATGTTCAATGGGATAAGGATAACAAAAAAGCAACTGCCCAAGCTGGAACAGCTAGAGCAATCCTAAGCAATATGGTTACAGGTGTCTCTACTGGATTCGAGAAAAAATTAACATTGATTGGTGTAGGATATAGAGCGGCGGCAAAAGAAAATATTCTTAGTCTGTCGCTCGGATTTTCTCACCCGGTTGATTTTGACGTTCCAGTCGGCATTACGGTTGAAACACCCACTCAGACTGAAATTATAGTTAGAGGAAGTGATAAGCAGTTGGTAGGTGAAGTATCTGCTAAAATACGAGCTTATCGCCCACCTGAGCCTTACAAAGGAAAGGGTGTCAGATACTCTGACGAGCATGTTGTAAGAAAAGAAGCCAAGAAGAAGTAGGTAGCGTGATGGATAAGAAAAAATCTCGAATGAAGCGCGCATTAAAATTGCGTTCAAAAATTAAAAACCAAGGCGCAACTCGCTTGTCAATACACAAAACTTCGCAGCATATATATGCTCAGGTTATTAGTGATGATGGTTTTATTACATTAGCTAGTGCATCAACTACACAAGCAGAAATTAAAGTATCTTTAAAAAATACAGGTAATATAATTGCCGCTGCTGAAATAGGTAAGATTATTGCTCAAAAAGCTATCGCTGCGGGAGTAACTGAAGTTGCTTTTGATCGGTCAGGATTTAAATACCATGGTCGCGTTAAAGCATTGGCAGATGCTGCACGTGAAGCCGGTTTGAAATTTTAGGAGAATAAAATGGCTACAGCACCTGCTCAAGTTAGTACTGACGGATTGCAAGAAAAGTTGGTTAATGTAAGACGCGTTGCAAAAGTTGTTAAAGGCGGAAGAGTTTTTGGTTTTACTGCATTGACAGTGGTTGGTGATGGTGAAGGTCGAGTTGGCTATGGTGTCAGCAAGGCTCGCGAAGTTCCTATAGCGATTCAAAAATCACTGGAACAGGCTCGCAAAAATATGCGTAAAGTATCCCTTAAAGGCGATACTTTACAGTATCCGATTATGAATACTACGGGTGCAGCTAAAGTTTATATGCAGCCAGCATCTGAAGGTACGGGTATTATTGCTGGTGGAGCAATGAGAGCTGTATTTGAAGTGGTTGGTGTGCATAACGTATTGGCAAAATGTATAGGAACCAGTAATCCGATAAATGTTGTAA
>JBAXUR010000207.1:0-3816 GCA_037129595.1 Methylococcaceae bacterium
TCCGCTTCATTTCATTCAAAACGGCTTATTCTACCGGATTGGTGAAACGTCAACAGAACCTAGGGGAGGGGGAATCGTGCTAATAAAATCGAACGTATGACTGACGAAAAAATAGCGGTTGCTGATTATGCAAAAGCGGTCATTCAAACTGAGCAAATTAAGGGATAGTCGACCGTCAAAAATCGACCCCTTGCAGACATTCATCTCAGATTTCCGGCAGTCAGCGAACTAACGCAAAGCTGACAGTCAATTCAAAGTGAAAATTGAACCAATTTAGTCGACAATCGACCATCACCAACAACATTTATCCCTATTGACATGCTGGAGATTCATAAATGAGAACTACACTATTAAATGATAAAGAGCGTGTTTTAACCTGTATTAAAGAAGGCATGACAACAGGAGCCAGTATTGCTAGTCACCTTAATCTTGTAGTAATTGATTATGATGGTCATCATGCGAACTGGTATGTATGGATACTTCTTCACATGCTAAATGATTCGGGTAAAATTGTGAAATGTGGAAAAGGCAAATTTAAAATTAAAACTGATAGCGCACCTATCATTAAATGCGGTTCAAATCTTTCACTAATGCTTGAAAATGAGCTGAAAAAGGAATTGGAACGTTAGGGATTTAAGCGAACTAATAAATTCGAACCAATTGATATTCATGACATCAGCTAAATTGGTGTGTGCATTTTTTACAACGAACCTAGAGTCATTTATTCATGAAATCAAAATTCAAAAAACATCTTATATTTATAGTTTTATTATGTAGTCTTTTGACCATCGCGCCCATAAGTCAAGCTTCGACTTATAACTTCACCACCCTTGACGATCCAATTGCAAAAGCAGGAAGTACTGTTGCTACTGGGATTAACGATAGCGGACAGATAACCGGATATTACGAAAATGCTACAGGATACCTTCAAGGTTTCCTATACAATGGCAGCACTTATTCCACCCTTGATTCACTGAATACTAACGTTGGACATATAATTCCTAGAGACATCAACAATAGTGGGCAAATTACTGGGAATTACAGTAATGGTAATCCGTCGCCCTATGGTTTTATTTACAATCAAGGGACTTATTCTTTCATTGATGTACCACCGAATGGACTCATTACGGGTATCAACGATAGCGGACAATTAACTGGGTGGTTTCAAAACAACGCTGACGCGCATGGATATATATTTGACCTAAATACCAATACCTATAGCACACTTGATTTTTTAGGAGGCATTCCTTCAGGCATCAACAATAGTAAGCAGGTTGTGGGTAATTTCGGCGAATATGATTCAATTACTAACTCTTTTACTACTATCTCTCATCCAAATGCATCGACTACCACCTTTGGTAATGGAGGCACATTTGCCACTGGCATCAACGATAGGGGACTTGTGACAGGATTTTACAGCTATAACGGTCAGGCTGGGCATAGTTTTATATACGATGGGAAAACCTACACCACATTTGATGATCCCAGCTCAATTGCTCAGTCCGTCTATTCTGGTGGGACTTATGCCCAAGGGATAAACAACATTGGACAGGTTGTGGGATATTACCTAGATTCTACAGGCCAATCCCATGGGTTTTTGGCCACCCCAGCCGCTGTCCCCGTGCCTGCGGCCTTTTGGCTATTCGGTACAACTATTACTTTCATGATTAGTTTTGCTCGCAACAAACTTAGGTCATAAAACGGTTACCAGTTCTTAGTTACAAAACTGATAATCAAAGCGGGAATATTTATGTCATCAGAGAAATACCATCTCAATGGTTCTCAATCTGTAAAAAATCGAACTTTGCTTTGGCGTATGACCAAAGCACTAATAATCATTACTGTTATATTTGGTCTTGTTTTGCTTAATGTTTTTACTCTAATCAATGACGATGTCCATGATGCTGGCTTTTACACCTTAAAGGGAATTTTGGCTTCTGTAGTTGCAGATTCAACATTGTCGAACCTGTTGCGCCACAGTCCTTCTCAAAAATATTCTGATCTACAAAAATCTAATAAATTTATCGAAGCTCAGTTTCATGAACTAACCCGTGTATCTGGAATACGTACTGGGATCGTGAAAAAAATTTCGCCACGGATTGCGCGTCGTGCCATATTAAATGCGGCTAAAAATTTATCATCTGTTCCTCTTGAAGCTCTTCCACTCGGAGGCTTAGCGGCAATGCTGGCTTTAACGGCTTCGGACATTAACGACGACTGCCAAACAATGAAAGACCTGAATGAATTGAATTATATTTTTGAACACGTTAAGGAAGACGAAGGTACCGTTTGTGGACTGGAGATTCCATCTCTAAAATAACCTTATGGTTAGTTGGTATCTGAATGACGGTTTTCAAGGTCTAAGCAGCCGTTCACTGTAAGGAGCATCTGTCTCTTCCTGGCCGAAACTGTTAGTTGGCTGATTTCGAAAAGCCATTCTCGATAGCTGACATTCGAATTTTCATGGCTTCGATGAAGGCAAAGTCAGCACCTGACTATTCGTTTCGTGCCTGAAATAAATTCGGATAGCTGCTGCTCAAATCAGCTATATACAAGAAAGTCGATCGGCTCCACTTGGCCGATGGTTGCCAATCAGAAAGTCTCAAATTAGTTAATTGCCTGTGGCCACTTTTACTGAAAGTCTGTATTTTCATATTCGTACTAAATGTAGGCTCTGAGCGATGTTTGCATGCTGTTTTCAGATTATTCAGTCTATTCCTACGAAGTGGACCCATGCCACAAGGTCCTAAAATTAGAAGCGAACCATGAATCATATTTACCTGGAAAGGCATGACCCAGACAAATTAAACTTTATTGTCTTTTGTTTAAATCTACCTGAGCTTGCTCAATATCTATAATTGTCATTTGACAACTTCTTGCGGTAATACTACTATGTGGGAAAATTTTCGAGATCAATAATGCCCCATCAGAAAAAAGAGATCGCGGCCGCTTTAGAATATGCGTCAAGTAAGGGGTGGAGAATTGTAGAAGGTGGATCTCATGCATGGGGGCAAATGTATTGCCCTTACAACGATAAAGAATGTAGGTGCGGTGAATTTTGCAGGGCAAGCATTTGGAGTACACCAAAAAATCCGGGAAACCACGCCAAGCAAATTAGACGTATTGTTGATAACTGCATTATGCAAAAACACACAGATATTGGTGAGGAATAAGCGATGACTGATTATGATTTTACGCTGAAGTTTGATATTACTTCCCTTGAGTGCGAACCGGAATCCCTGTTAGATCAATTTTATGAGGCAGGATGTGATGATGCCATTATCGGGATTGGACGGCCAGGGCGAATCGCGCTGAATTTCACAAGAGAGGCCAGATCGGCATTAGAAGCAGTCTCAAGCGCACTAAAAGATGTTAAAAAAGTAATCCCTAAAGCAAAGTTAATCGAAGCCACGCCCGATTTTGTTGGCTTAACCGATATTGCTGATATTTTGGGATGCAGCCGTCAAAATATCAGAAATATTTATATCAAATATCAGTCAACTTTTCCCTCGCCTATCCATGAGGGGAGCATAACAATTTGGCATCTCGCTAAAGTTCTTTCTTGGTTCAAGGAGAAAGAAAATTACAAGGTTGAAGACAGTTTGCTTGAAGTTTCGGAAACTAACATGAAAATTAACCTTGATCGACAAGTTTTGGAAGCAGCCTAGGATTGGCCATAGGGAGAGAGCAGCTTCAAAAAGACAATCTCAATACCTGTCATTCAGATTTGTAATGTTTTTAACGAGATCACAGTCGCCACCCGACCCATAACTGCCTGTCGACTATGATTTTACGCTTCCCTAAACCGGACAGTTG
>JBAXUR010000208.1:0-3733 GCA_037129595.1 Methylococcaceae bacterium
AATTTTGCGTTAAGTATGGTTAGATGTTTAGTTCAGGAAGGGTAAAAACGTGAGTAACGGGGTTGCAAACCCCGTCACGCGGCTTAGGATGTACCTTATTCGGCACACCCTACCCTACTGATCGACTACTGAACCGTTACGGCGATATTTGTCATAACTTTACCCGCAGCGCTCGATCTCAAGCTGATCGGGGTTGTGCAGGCAGGGCCGGGATTGGGCTGGAACACCCAGGCACCTTTCACGACTGGAACAGCAGCGCCCAGTATGCTGGAGCCCAGGTTAACCGGAACAGTGGGGGTAGAATACAACTGGATACTGTTGCCAGTGGAGTTGGTGCTGGTTCCCTGTACCAACCATTGGCCGGATGTCGCACTGATCTTTTTACACTGAGCCTTGGTGACGGCGATTGTTTCCGTAATAGCGGCCGCAACCAACACTTGCTGAACACAATTAGAACTCAGTCCCGCTTGATCCGTTGCTTTCCAGGTTACCGTTGTTATGCCGACCGGAAGACTGGCAGGAGCACCCGTAACAACAGGGGATGATAAATTGTCAGTTACCGTCGGTTGTGACAATGCCTGACCTTGCGTCAAAGCCACCGTCGCAGGGCAACTAGCAAAGACGGGCGCTTGCGTATCGATGTTGATTGACGGTGTATTGACCGTTGCTGTACCACCGGCACTGCTTGCCGCACAAGTACGAATCTGGTTTATACCGTTGGTGGCTATACTTGCCAGTGTACAACCCAGTGTCGATGTTAGTGCCGATTGGTTATCGATAACATTCCACGCGACTGACACCGGACTGGTAAACCAGCCATTTAGACCTGCCGTACCGGTTACGTTAGATGTAATAACAGGTGGCGTTTGATCAGCGACAGACACAATAAAGCCGGCACTGTTGGTATTGCCGGCAATATCACTGACTGAACAGTTAACAGGGGTAGACCCGATAGCGAAGGTTGATCCGGAAACCGGCGTGCAACTGACACCTGCGGGACTAACACCGGAGAAAGTATCAGCGGCAGTCGGTGCGGTGTAAGTTACCACTGCGCCAGTAAAACCGGTTGCAGCTTGTGTGATTGCGGCTGGCACGCCTGCAAATACCGGTGGCAGGTTATCCACTTTCAACACGGGCGTGCTCACTGGAGTAGCGGTACCACCAGCACTGGTCGCAGTACAAGAAAATGCTTGACCTGCAGGCGCGGTATTACTTACCAAAGGTGAATCAACACAGCCAACTTTGGACGAAATGGCCGAATCTGGATCCGTCACCGTCCAAACCACGGCAGGTGCGCTCACATACCATCCAGTCACGCCAGGCGCTGCCGGTGTCACCAAATAGCTGATTACTGGCGGCGTGGTATCTGTAATTAGTTTTTTGAGTAAAAACGCATGACGATCGCCCTTACCGAGCACTGCACCCGTCACGACATCAACCGTAGTTAATATGCCCACACCGGTGATATAGCGGCCATCATCACTAATGGCTTGCGCATCCAGAAGCGTCCAACCAGCCCCCGTGACCGGTTCCATCAAGGTATTCAGGTCTTGCAAACCCAAACCACTTTGCCACAAAAATGCTTTCCTGTCGGCATTATTAAGCGTAGTTGCAGAGCCGATTACCTCGCCAACACTGCTAATACCATACGCCTCGCTGAACGTGCCGCCCAGAGTTCCCAGATCCTGCATGGGTGGAACCGCCGTTGACTGCCACAAAAACGCATGCTGCGCAGCTTCCAGAGCCGTAGTGGCACTTCCTGTCACATCACCTTGGGCATTAATACCATAAGCCGCACTATGCGTGCCGCCCAAAGTACCCAAATCTTTTTTAATGCCGTTAGCCCACAACACCGCATGGGTTGCCTTGTTGCCGGTTAACGAAGAAAAACCGGCAACCTGACCGGTCACGTTAATCGCAACGCCCTGACTGTTACCCGTACCGTCCAAAGTCCCCAGATCAGTTATCAGACCGGAGCTTTGCCAAAGGACTGCATGTTCGATTCCTGCCAGTGCAGTAGACGAAAAGCCCGTAGCCTGACCCTTATCGTTAAGGGAAAAAGCGCGACTATAACCGGAAGCCACCAGCGCCTTAAGATCCGTAAGCTTGCCCAGTGGCGGCGTAACCCCGCCAGCCCATTGAAAGGCATGATAAGAAGCATCACCCAAAAGCTCTGCAGAACCGACTACCAGCCCCAGATTATTAATACCGTATGCCTGACTGTAAGTGCCGCCGAACGTGCCGAAATCTTGTGGCAAAGTCAGGCTCTGACCAACGGAAGCGTGTTCTGCCGAATTACCGACAAGATGCGAGAAACCGCTGACCAGTCCGCTGTTATTAACACCCAAGCCGATGCCATAAGCGCCGCCCAGACTACCCAGATCGGACACGGTATATTGGGGACCCGCATGAACAACGGCAAAAGGCAGGCAGACACCAAGACAGGCCGTCCAAAAAAAGTTGCTACCTATTAGTTTGGTTTTCATGATAATTTTCCTTAGAATGCGGACAGCGGAACAAAAGAGAAATGGTCAGCAATCCAGCCGCGTGCACCTGTTGTCACTGCAGGGTCTCCCGATGCAATGATGGTGACATCAGTAAAGCCTGCGCGGTCTTCTACACCAACAAATTTTGCTACACCGCCGGTTAGCGTTTGTACCGGAGTCGTTTGACGATTAACGAGAAACTGAATGCCGCCAATAGAAGGCGCCAATGCCTGCCCTGAATCTACCAACATGCCAAATTGTGCCACCCGTTGTTTAAAGTGAACAGTGACCACCCGACCGGTAGAATCGCCGGAATTGGGAACCCCAATAGTTCCAACAGTAAAATTGGCTCCCTTACTTGGCAAAATTAATTTAGTTAAGGTTGTACTTTTTTTGGGATCTAACCCCGTGATAACCGTTTTACTCATTGGAAAGTTAGGAATAATTGAAGCACCGTTATAGGTGAACAGATCGCCGTTACCGAACTGCATTGCGCCATTGCCGCAATTGACAGGGGTCACATTAAGATCACCCGTTACCCAACAGGCCGTTAACTTAGGCAAGGCCGTACTCAAATTCAATTCACTTTGTAAAAGATTCTTTACGGTTAAAGCCAAAACACCTACTGGAGGAGTTTGTACTGTAAAAAATGAATAGGTCGTTGCCGTACTCGCCATTGAGGGAATCACCGTCGGTGCCGCTTGAGCCTTTAAACCAAGCCCTGCGCAACATACCGCCAGACCTAAGAGTTTTATATTTTTCATGTAAAGACCTTCTATGATTATTAAATTTCCAGGGGAGTTTCTGTAGCAAGATACGTATCTGCTCAACTTTTTTTTCTTATTCCCAAACTCGATCTCTCATCGTTATACACACACTCATAAAGCCCGTCATTCCGGCATGGACTGCCGGAATCCAGGCTATAGGGACGTATTTAAAATTAACATCCCTGGCACTGGATACCCGCTTCCCGGCGGGTATGACGGTTACTTGAATACTTGTGTATAACGATGAGAGCTCGATCATCGGAATCCAGTCCCGGAAGCTCCAGCTTCCCGAGACCTTCAATGTGGCAGGAACATAAGCCACGTAGGTTGGACTGGCACTTTTCCAATCCAACATGCACCTCAGGCAAATATCGGAATACCTACGATGATCAAACTAAATCGACCTTTGGCTTCAATGGAGTTGACGTTAATTAACCGCCTGATCACTCTCTTCCATATACTTAAGCAACGCCTCCACTT